>NZ_JAZGQA010000244.1:0-5647 GCF_048593855.1 Yersinia sp. 2542 StPb PI | reverse complement strand
ATTTAATTTTATTATTTCTCTGTGGAATACGCCGCACATGACAAAAAATATCCATAAGCATCGCATCCTTATTCTTGATTTCGGCTCGCAATACACCCAACTGGTGGCGCGACGCGTTCGTGAAATCGGTGTCTATTGTGAACTATGGGCGTGGGACGTAACCGAAGCTCAGATCCGCGAATTTAATCCAAGCGGCATCATTCTTTCTGGCGGTCCTGAAAGCACGACTGAGCACGACAGCCCACGCGCACCTGATTACGTGTTCACTGCGGGTGTCCCGGTATTAGGTGTGTGCTACGGTATGCAGACTATGGCGATGCAACTGGGGGGGAAAGTTGAAGGTTCAAATCAGCGCGAGTTCGGCTATGCGCAGGTGGAAATCAAAACTGACAGCGCACTGATCCGCGATATCAAAGATGCTATCAATCCAGCCAACGAAGCAATATTGGATGTATGGATGAGCCATGGTGACAAAGTCACTGCCATCCCAGCTGATTTTGTGACGGTTGCCAGCACCGATACCTGCCCGTTTGCCATTATGGCCAACGAAGAGAAGCGTTTTTATGGCGTGCAGTTCCATCCAGAAGTCACACATACCAAACAAGGCCAACGCCTGTTAGAGCGCTTTGTGTTGGATATCTGCGGCTGTGAAGCCTTATGGACCCCGGCCACCATTATCGAAGACGCCATTGTTCGTCTGCGTGAGCAAATTGGTGAAGACCATGTGATTCTTGGCCTGTCCGGTGGTGTTGACTCATCTGTGACGGCAATGCTGCTGCATCGTGCTATTGGTGACCGCCTGACTTGTGTGTTTGTCGATAACGGGCTGCTACGGTTGAACGAAGCCGACCAAGTGCTGGAAATGTTCGGTGATAAATTCGGCCTGAATATTGTTCATGTTGCCGCCGAAAATCGTTTCCTTGCAGCGCTGGCTGGTGTCGATGAACCTGAAGCGAAGCGTAAAATCATTGGTCGCGTGTTTGTCGAACTGTTTGATGAAGAAGCGTGTAAGCAAGATCAAGTGAAGTGGTTGGCACAAGGCACCATCTACCCTGATGTGATTGAATCAGCCGCGTCTGCTACTGGTAAAGCACACGTAATTAAATCTCACCACAATGTGGGCGGTTTGCCGAAAGAGATGAAATTGGGGCTGGTTGAGCCGCTGAAAGAGCTGTTTAAAGATGAAGTACGCAAAATTGGCCTGGAATTAGGTCTGCCGTACGACATGCTATACCGCCATCCATTCCCAGGTCCAGGTTTGGGTGTACGTGTTCTGGGCGAAGTAAAAAAAGAGTATTGTGACTTGCTGCGCCGCGCTGATGCCATCTTTATCGAAGAGCTGCATAAAGCTGATCTGTACAATAAAGTGAGCCAAGCCTTTACTGTATTCCTGCCAGTGCGTTCTGTTGGTGTGATGGGCGATGGGCGTAAATACGATTGGGTGGTTTCACTGCGCGCAGTAGAAACCATCGATTTTATGACCGCACATTGGGCGCATCTGCCATACGACTTCCTGGGCCGCGTTTCAAACCGCATTATCAATGAAGTGAATGGTATTTCCCGTGTAGTTTACGATATCAGTGGCAAGCCACCCGCTACCATTGAGTGGGAGTGAGCCCGCGTCCGGCATAGACCGGCAGCAAGTGGCATAAAAACCCCGGAAGCCCGCGTAATTGCGGGCTTTTGCGTTTTCGACCCCGCACTATCTGGCAAGTTTTCGCATCGCCAAGCACCCCGTTTTTATGGCATGGTAGATGGTACGCCTAGCGGTATCTGAACGACGCACAGCGGGACAGGATCAATTTCAGAGGGCTAGAGCATTTCCGGTGAACACGGATTCACCGGAAATGTTCTTGTCTTCTGTTTTTGCGACATTATCCGATCAGCGCTTGCCGATGACTTCAAAAATTTTTGTATTCAGGCGATTGCTCCGAAGCCAATCGCCATAAATCGGATGTTTATCCAAATCTGAGGCCAAACAGCCCGCCATCTTCTGTAGCATCGGTCAAGCGTTTGGGTAGTACATATTCGTTGAGATCGAAGCCATCTATTGTTTCCTTAAAGGCGTCGTCTTCGTTCATTGTCACGATGTATTGGAAGTTAAGCTCTTGGGCGATCTCTGAGCCAAGACGCAAGGCGCTGATAACTTGGCGCCCGTCAACGCCGTCAAATAGATGGCTGTCATGAATCAGGAATCCTGGTCCTACTTGCCGCTTGGCGCATAAGCGCATAAGCATCATATCAAAGCAGAAAATCTGTATGTTCTTGATGCCCTTGCTGCGCTGTCCCTGCATCGGAAACTTGAAGATAGGTCCGTTGGAGGTTTCATCGACCGTCATGCTGCCGGCCGACTCATAGAGGCGTTGCGAGATTTCCTCGAAGGCAACGATGGCTTCCGCCAGTCGATCCTTCTGCTCGGCGAAATCACGCCGCAGGCGGATCGTGAGGCGATTGCGTTCAATCTCTAACTCGTTCTTGGTGCCTTCGAGTTGCTCGGCAGCCTCAAAGCGTTGCCGCAGCGATTCCACTTCGGACTCCAGACGCCCTAATTCTCCCTGCAGCTTGAGGAACTGTTCGAGCGCACCATGACTCTTGAGAATGCCAAGGATTTCGCCGCGCCGTTGGTCGAGCTGTGCTTTCTTACTGTCACGCAACTCGATGCGTTGCTTGGCAGCTTCAAGCTCGCTGGACAGATAGTCCTTGCGATTGCGCACCACCGATTCGTGAAAGCTCTTAACGTCTTCATAGCGACGTTTAACCAAACCGGGAAGCACGATACCTACCTCTTGATAGACAGCTTGAAGGTCCTCATGGTCCGGCGGAACCTCGGAGGCGAGGGCGCTTTCCAGATCACGAATAGCCGAGAAATCGATAGTGTTGGCGTTGGCCAAGTCGTTGAGCTGGCGGGTAAGCCTTGCGCTTTCGACTTCCAGTTGCCGGTACTCCGGCAAAACATGAAAAGTCTCAACTTCTGCGTGAAGCTTCTTGAGGCGAGCTTCTTGGATGGTGAGCTCTGTGCGCAAGTCAGCGGCTTTGCCGATGATAGAACCAAACACACCGTTGCTAGCCGCCTTCTTCAGTTCTTCGAGGGTCTTTTCTCGATCGCGTACAGCTTGCCAATCTCGGGCAATCTGCCAATCCAGTCCAAGTAGGAACATCAGCGCCATCTGCATGTCGCCAGTTCCCTGCATCGTAGCCTGCTTTTCTGGCGTCATAAAGGCACCGCTCGCCTGTCGGCGTACAAAGTAGGCAAACAGCGAACGAAACGAAGGTGGCTTGCTGCCCGCAGCTTCAAGGCTGCTGAGGCCAAACATTTGTTCGCCGAGGAACTCGCACCACTCGGTGGCCGAGAACTTGACCTTAGGGGAGGGCGGCACCGTTACAAAGATTTTAGCTTTGGAGCCACCACTGCGCTCGACGACTGTTCGTTCCAACTTCAGATCGAAGTCCATGCTGAAGGTGTGTTCGGCCAGCTCGGCGGTGCGGAAAATCGACTCTGGTCCGGCATCGGCACCGAGCAGAAAATGCACCAACTCAACGAAACTGGTTTTGCCGGCACGATTTCGCGTTTGCTTGGTGGTTGCCCCATTTGTTTTTTGGGCGAGCAGCACATTCAGACCGGGCTTCAGATCGCCAAGATCCTTGAAGCTAGGTAGCGTGCAAAAAATGTGATGAATCACGCTGTCCTCCGGGCCACAAGGCCACTTTCAAGTTCGATAGTCCCAAGTGCGTATAACAGATCAAGGGAGAGCAAAAACCAGTCGTATGTGATTCGCCGAGGCGTTGCGGTCAAGCCTGTGTCGTGTCTGTTCAGTTCCTCCCAAAGTGCGGAGACAGTCTTGGGGCGTGCTAGAAATGTCAATACACGTGCACCGACAGTGAGAAGCGCACGATCCTGCGGCAGATGTTTGGATGGCAGAATCATGCAGTACCTACCGCTTGAGCGTCTTCAAAAATTTCGCACTTGTCGAACAGATATGCCATTACGGCTAACACCGCCGCCTTGTGCGAGGGCGTGGTATTCGTCGTGCCCCCGGCCCACGATTCTAGGCGGCCGAATATTTCATCGGGATGGAGCTGAGGAACTCCATCCCGCAGTCCCACGTATTCGCTCTTGAACGCCTGCGCGATCTGCTCACCGTAGGTAGGGTTTTTCCAGCTATTGAAGAACTGCGCAACGAGCGGTGACTTCTGCATACCAATTTTCAAAAAGTCTGCCACAGCTTGAGACAAAAGGTTTGCTTCGATCTTTCCGCGCGTAACGTCCTTGACCTCGCTTGCCGTGGGCACGGGCGTGATGCTGATGTGAGTGAGCACAGCAGCCAGATCGCTGAAGCCCAGATTGACATTTGCTTCCATGGTTAACGAAGGGCCGAACCAAGACTCGAGATCCTGAAGGCTTAGCTGACGGAACTTCGCCAGCATTTCCTCGTAGCCACAGTGCCCGATCTTGATCTGTGGGTTGTCTTGCGCAAGTTTGGCCAAGGCCTCAATGATGTGTGGACCCAGACGCCCATCCGGTGCGTTGTGCACGAACGTCCACTCATCGAAATAATCTTCCCAATGCTCTTTGGCCCCCTCGAAGTCTTCGTTGATCTTCTTTATGGCCTCGGCAGCGGTTAATTCATTGGGGGCGTAACTCTGAAAAAGGATTCGCGCGGAAGGCAGATATCCGTCGTTCTTGCGATCCCCGACATTGCCCCAAGGCCGGCAAGCCATGAAGTTATTGGGATGTGCTTTTGACATCAGCTTCTCGAACAAACGTTGAAATCCGTCCCCCTTAGATTCTAAGAAGGCAATGCGGAAGTCCTTTTCGTAGTTGAGTTGTTGTATGCGATCCATGCCTTTATACCTTAGCCCTGGTTTTTTTGAGTTTTACAGGCAGAGGCTCATTGCTTCCTGATACTGGGCTGAGCCTGCACACGATTGATATCGAAGGGAAGCGCCTTGTCGGCTGCAATGCGTGTGAGCAGCATTCGAATCGCATCTGAAACGGATAAGCCCATTCCTGCCAACACGTTCGTGGCTTCCTCTTTTACATGTCCGTCAATCCGTGCGCGAACAACATCGTTACTGCTTGCCATAGCATACCCCTAGCGTTTTGTAGCTACATTGTGCTCCAAATGGGCTTCGATGTCATTTGATTTTTGTAGTATTCCTCCAGCATTTCGGCGTGGAGTTCGCTGCTCCACTCGTCTCATGCTGCGTCGCTCCAGTCGAGCTTCCACATCTGACTTATTCAGTTCTCGCAGCCCTACATCATGCCAGTGCGTCCTCGTGATTAGGGGGCGTTGCATGATGGGATCGGCTATTTTGACTCTCTGAAGGCTTGGGCTGAGCCAGTTTTTGCACATAAAGAAGTAAGGCTCAGCTTCGTTGGTCTGGCATGGTATTTCGCATGGTATTATCCTTTTGAAATTATTTAAGGTGCTGATAAAAAAACAGTTTCATTGTTTATTGCATGATTGAGTGGGAATAAATACTATCACTCGTCGATAAGATAGTGCTCTGACATTAATTAAGCCTCCGAACTTTCGGGGGCTTTTTATTTTGGCTGCGATGAAATAAAAATTTATATTTTACCTTCACGGATAAATAAAAAATGAACGATGCTTTTGTGAGTATCGCTTTTAAGTAAGGTTACTGT
>NZ_JAZGQA010000243.1:0-5685 GCF_048593855.1 Yersinia sp. 2542 StPb PI | reverse complement strand
ACCAAACATCTATTAATTACCTTAATTTTCAAATAATTAAACAAAAAAATATTTAACTACAGCGTCCAGCCACACCAGTAACGTTGTGATCCGCCTCAGATTTTTGCATTGTTATCATTCTGATTGCTTGTGCCTTTTGGCGAATCGTGTTTATCTTTTAAGGCTTATTACACTTA
This sequence comes from Yersinia sp. 2542 StPb PI, assembly GCF_048593855.1. NCBI lineage: Bacteria > Pseudomonadati > Pseudomonadota > Gammaproteobacteria > Enterobacterales > Yersiniaceae > Yersinia > Yersinia sp. 2542 StPb PI. The sequence goes on along the minus strand of NZ_JAZGQA010000243.1, from coordinate 5,509 downwards.
TTGATGAGATACCTCGTGAACTATTCCACTGCCACCTTCAGTCTACAAAATACTGCGTATGTTAACGCAGTGGTAGTCGTACGCGTGCTAGTGGTGGTGGTCGGCAGCGCGCCGTAACGGGTACCGAATCCAGAAAGATTCCCAAACCCCGCCGGCGCCAGCCGAGCGGGGTTTCTTTTTAGCCCCACTCTGTTAACCGCCGGCCCTGATGAAGGATATAACCATGCGTTATACAGGCGCCCAATTAATAGTTCGCTTGCTCGAGCAGCAAGGTATTACCACGGTCGCAGGCATTCCCGGCGGCGCAGCGTTACCGTTGTATGATGCTCTAGGGCAAAGCCGTATTATTCGCCATGTGCTGGCACGACACGAACAAGGTGCTGGCTTTATGGCTCAAGGCATGGCCCGCGCCACCGGCCAAACCGCAGTCTGCTTAGCCTCCAGCGGCCCTGGGGCAACCAATCTGGTCACGGCAATTGCCGATGCCAAACTCGACTCTATTCCACTCGTGTGTATTACAGGTCAGGTTTCCTCCTCAATGATTGGCACCGATGCTTTTCAAGAGGTTGATACCTATGGCATATCGATACCTATCACCAAACATAATTATCTGGTTCGCGATATCAGCGAATTGCCCCGGGTGATCCCAGCGGCATTTCGCATTGCCCAGTCTGGGCGGCCCGGCCCGGTATGGATTGATATTCCCAAAGATGTGCAAACAGCAGAAATTGAGCTTGAGAGTTTGCCGCTACCAGGCGTTGCCGATGAGCCTTGCCCAATAGACCCACAAGCTATCGCGCACGCCGCTCAAATGATCAACCGTGCGGCACGGCCTGTGCTCTATCTGGGGGGAGGAATCGTCAGTTCGCAGGCGCACCAACAAGCAATACAACTGGCTGAACAGGCTGGACTGCCAACTACCATGACATTAATGGCACTGGGTACCATGCCCGTTGACCACCCATTATCCTTGGGAATGTTGGGAATGCATGCAGCACGCTCAACCAATCTGATCATGCAACAAGCTGATTTATTGATCGTACTTGGGGCGAGATTTGATGATCGTGCTATCGGAAAAGCAGAACAATTCTGCCCTGATGCCAGCATCATTCATATTGATATTGACCCGGCTGAGTTAGGCAAAATCCGCCGACCACACCTGGCGATGAATGCCGACATTAAGCAGGTATTAACCCACCTGTTGCCTTTAGTTGAAACTCGTTCACGCAGCGAATGGCGCTCAACCGTCAGTGATATGCAGCGCGAATTTCCGTTCAATCAACCCAACAGCACCAACCCACTGTGCCACTATGGTTTGATTCGCGCGGCGGCCGAAGCGCTGGATGATGACACCATCATTACCACTGATGTGGGACAACACCAGATGTGGGTAGCGCAGGCTTATCCGTTGCATCGCCCGCGACAGTGGTTAACGTCTGGCGGGCTGGGCACCATGGGATTTGGTCTGCCCGCTGCCATTGGTGCAGCACTGGCGAAACCAGAGGCAAAAGTAGTGTGTTTTTCTGGTGACGGCAGCCTGATGATGAATATTCAGGAAATGGCGACCGCCGCTGAAGAACAGCTGAACGTTAAGATTATTTTGATGAATAACCAATCATTGGGTTTAGTCCATCAGCAACAGGAACTGTTCTTTGGTAAACGTATTTTTGCAGCCGACTACCCGTATCGCACAAACTTCATCCATATCGCAGAAGGGTTTGGTTTCTCCACATGTGACCTCAACACAGCCAGCGACCCTTATGCTGCCTTGCATGAAGCCTTAAACCGACCAGGCCCGGTATTGATCCACGCACTGATTGATGTGGATGAAAAAGTGTATCCGATGGTGCCACCGGGTGCGGCAAATATCGATATGATTGGAGGGGAGTAATATGACGACTCAACAAATGGCAGGACAACCAACACCAAACCTATCGACTTCTGCGCAGGTGACACTGTTACTCACCGTACGCAACCACCCGGGGGTGATGTCCCATATTTGCGGGTTATTTGCCCGGCGCGCATTTAACGTCGAGGGAATTTTATGTATGCCGTTGGCTGGCGGTGACGAAAGTCGCATTTGGCTGCAAGTCTTGGATGATCAGCGATTACTGCAAATGATAAGCCAGTTGGAGAAACTGGAGGATGTGCTCCAGGTGCGCCGCTTCGGGCCTGAAATGCCTATTTTTGACCAAGTAGAAGACTTAATTGCCAATCAACGGTGACGTTGTCACTAGCATTGAATTACGTTGGATGGCAGACCTTCAAGCTTGCAACTAATATACGAGCATAGATAACCGGCTGTTATCGATAATATACCGTTAACGGCCTTTTAAAATTAGATAAGAGGTTAATTAGGCCAAGAGTAATTTCTGTAACTCTGCCAGCGAACTGACTTGGTAACGAGGCGCAATATTATCATCCGGTACACTGCCGTGCATATTAAGCCAGCAAGTATCTATCCCTGCATTAATACCACCCTGAATATCGGAATGCAGATTATCGCCCACCATTAGAATATGCTCTTTGGCCGGGTTATTCATTAAATTGAAAGCATGCTCAAATATAGCCACATCCGGTTTGGCCACCCCGACTTGTTCAGAAATGATCAGCGGAGAAAAGACATTTTTCAGACCAGTACGTTCCAAACGTATCGTTTGTAGCTCGGTAAAACCATTGGTAATAATGCCCATATTCACTTTACCACTCAAGGCATCAACCAACTCACGGGCACCCGGTAGGAGTGAACAGATATCCGCCATGGCGACTAAAAACTCACTGTTCAACCGGGTAGCTGCCACCCCCAGTTTCTCTGCCCACATCTCAAAACGGGTGTTTTGTAATTCGCTGGCGGATATTTTCCCATCTTGATAATCAACCCACAGTGGTTTATTAACCAATTGATAATAATCGAAATCCTGCACGGAAAAATCCACATTAAAGCGAGAAAACATCAGCTTTAACCCTTGATATGCATCAAAGTGAAATAGTGTCTCATCCGCATCGAACAGTATCCATTGGTATTTCATCACGACTATCTCTCTGACATTATTAGGCGCGCTATGGTAGCGACTATTAGCGTTCAGCTCAAGTTACACCGCGACGATACCTGGCTAATCATATTAATAGTGCTGCCGATATATCACGGTTTATTGCGATAACGTCTTCACCGGTTACTAAGGGGGCATCAAACGCCGACAATACTTTGCGGTTTATTTCAATCAGCGCGTCGTCAATTTTAATTTCCATATCTAACGCGATATCTGCTAATTTTTCTCTTTCCCAAGAGTCGCGGGAAATCAATAATTTCAAGAAAGTCACGATGCTATCGGGCAAATTAGCACTAATTGCTGTTATTGATTGTGGATTAATCTCTTCCTGAGTCGATACCTCAGTATTTTCAGTGACAAACAGACTCTCCAGCAACACCACTAATTGCTGGCTTTCATTTTTTAACAGATTAATACGGTCTGTATCATTAATAACTTCAGCGGCTTGAGACGGCAGACTCAGTGTCATCGGGGTTGCACGGCTATCAAGATCGCTATAAACCAATTTGCTGTCTAAGGCAAAACGCTTATATACCCGTTCAAGAAATTTCACTTCTGGTGGCGTAATGGTTCCCTCTACCTGAATCAAATGTGCCAAAAAGCGAGCAATGGCCCGACGGTTCTCCAGCGAGAGCGGCTCAAGATTATTTTTCAGGGCCAGTAGGGTATTATTTTTCCTGATACCGGGTTGGAGATAAGCTTTCAACCGCATACGCTGACCGGGGCTAAGATAACCCCAGGCATCAATATGTCGGGTCAATATCATGGATTCTGGCTCACCGATACGCCCATCGATCATCACCGCTGCGCAAGCCAACTCCACCGCAAGCATGGTCACGCGGTATGCGGCAAAGGTGGCAGATTCAGCCACCATTGACTCAATAGGGAACAGTGCCACAGTATCTTGCAAAACAGGTGTGCGGTTATCTGCTCTGACATCAGGTTCAATACCCACTTGCAGTGATGCTAATGCAAAGGTTAATGCCATAACCTGACTGCGGGATAAACGCTCTAATGGCTTGGTGTCGCACGCCGTACTGAGCCGAAGAAAAAGCTCATCCAGCGTTACCATCAACAAACCATAACCCACTCTCGCTTTGATACTTTCTAACTCTGTTTTTAATGCTGCTGACCACAACGGCATCGGTAGTAATAGTTGCCCTTCCAGTGACATTTTTTTCTTTGGATTAACACTGGCAAAACGGTTATAGATATCCAGGTCATGCTGGCAAGATTCAAATATTGGCCTCAGCTTATCCCTATGCGCTTTACACACAGCCACATTCGGCAGTTCCCCCATCTGCTGAAAGAACTCTTGCCCCATTAATCCCGCAGATGCAGGGCGATAAAATATCAGTAGCTTGGTTTTATTTATGGTTAATAAAAATCCGTCTCCATACTGCTCACGATAACGCTGCTGAAAAAGTGAGGAGAAAATATCAGCACAATGTGCCATTGAGATATTCTGATTTATCGCCGGATCAGCCTCGCCCCAGGCGAGCGCCCAGGCGGCAGGCAAAGGTTGCTGGTCAACAGCCAACTGCCCTAAACCAACCAGTAGCGCCAACGGAAGTTCTGTTGATGCCTCGCGGGTTAATGGGGGGGGAGAGAGATAGAGTTTCTCTTCTATATTCACTCGAGATATATAAACCAACAAGTTCTGCGCATAATGATTAAATGCGTTATTTTTCCCATAAATATTTAGCAGGCGATTAATTTCTTCTTCAAGAATAGGAAGTTCTTTTTTCGCTACCGGATCAATTGCAGCATCGATTAAAATCCGATGTTCCAAACCATAGAAGAATAGGAAGACGTAACCAATATGCGCAGTAGGTGATTTACGCCCATCTGCAAGCCATTGTAAATAAGCTCTTCTCGCTTGCGGCGAACATGTCGAGTAATCAGGCGCATTATCAATCAGCGGCAAGGAGATATCTATTTCTTGTTCTGCCACATCCATCGATGGGTTAATAAATGCAGGTTCCGCACCAGTGCGANTACTTTTGTATTTATTACCAATGTAAATCATGCCATCGGGTAAATTTATTCCAGCCACAACCGCCAACTCGCCAGGACGTAACCAGGAAGCGCGGGCTAAAGATCCTCGCGAGGTCTCGGGTTTTTTAGTCGCGGGTTTCTTGATTTCATCAACTGATGGGGTCTGATTTGCGCTGCTACCTTCAATGCTATGTTCGGGTTCAAGCTGCGAAGGGGTAATAGGATAATCGCCAAGATCAGGTATCGCTGCAGTTTTCTGCATGTCCGCGCTAATAGATGAGGCGACAGACCGCTTCGTCCCTTTAAGATTTTGCCAGACAAAATACATGCATAAGATAGCCGCACTCAGTGCAATCCACACTTCTCTTGGGATACCTGTAATCAGCCCTAAAACGACTATTAGTAGGATAACCCAGCCGGTACCGGTAGATTTTCTCTTCGCCACGATGGTTTATATGCCC
>NZ_JAZGQA010000242.1:0-5703 GCF_048593855.1 Yersinia sp. 2542 StPb PI | reverse complement strand
GATTTTTAATTTTTTGGTTAACAACTACTATTAAATTGCATTAGTCACGCTACGTTAGTACTTTTAGTGACATTCCCCCTTCAATATTCTTATTTCACGCTAGAAATGAGCTGATCTGCACATTTCCTTTCCTTTATTGCATGATCACAAGGCGCGTCTCCTATCATTAAGATATCGATTCACCACGCAGCACATTAAGTAAGTCTCTAAATCAACATCTTTTATGCGTGATCTGCCGCCCAAAAAAGAAACAAAACGGCCCTCCACACTATAATTAACTTTTGATTGACATATTATTAACAATCTCAAGGAGAACTATTATGAGCCAAATACATAAACACCCTATTCCAACTGCAATTGCAGAGCATGCCCTGATAAATCCTGAACAATATCAGCAATATTATCAACAATCTGTGCAGAACCCAGATGAATTTTGGGGCGAACATGGCAAGATTATTGATTGGATTAAACCGTATAAAACAGTTAAAAACACCTCCTTTGACCCCGGTCATATCAGCATCCGCTGGTTCGAAGATGGCACACTGAATCTTGCAGCTAACTGCCTTGACCGTCACCTGGCAGAGCGTGGCGATCAAACCGCAATTATTTGGGAAGGTGATGATCCTAACCAATCAAAAACCGTCACCTATAAACAGCTTCACCACGATGTATGCCAGTTTGCTAATGTGCTGAAAAAACTGGGCATCAAGAAAGGTGATGTGGTTGCAATCTATATGCCGATGGTGCCAGAAGCCGCTGTTGCTATGCTGGCCTGCGCGCGTATTGGCGCCGTGCACTCTGTTATTTTTGGTGGATTCTCACCTGATGCCGTTGCTGGCCGAATTATCGACTCTAACTCAAAACTGGTGATTACTGCCGATGAAGGCATTCGTGCTGGTCGCGCAATTCCACTGAAAAAAAATGTCGATGAAGCCTTAAAAAATCCAGCTATCACCAGTATCAAAAATGTGGTCGTCTTCCAACGTACTGGCAATGCCAGCTATTGGAAAGACGGGAGAGATTTGTGGTGGCATGACCTGATAAAAGAAGCCTCCACCGACTGCCCGCCAGAAGAGATGAATGCCGAAGACCCACTGTTCATCCTTTATACCTCGGGTTCTACTGGCAAACCAAAAGGGGTTTTACATACCACCGGCGGTTATCTGGTTTATGCCGCGTTGACCTTTAAATACGTTTTTGATTATCACCCCGGCGATATCTACTGGTGTACCGCAGACGTTGGTTGGGTCACCGGCCACAGCTATTTGCTGTATGGCCCACTGGCTTGCGGTGCTATTACTCTGATGTTTGAAGGTGTTCCTAACTATCCAGGCGTCAATCGCTTGGGTCAGGTTATCGATAAACATCAGGTTAATATTCTGTATACCGCCCCTACCGCCATTCGTGCCTTAATGGCCGAAGGTGACAAAGCCATCGAAGGGACAAAACGCGACTCCCTACGCATTATGGGTTCAGTTGGTGAACCTATTAACCCGGAAGCATGGGAATGGTATTACAACAAGATTGGTAACAGTAAATGCCCGATTGTTGATACCTGGTGGCAAACTGAAACGGGCGGTTTCATGATAACGCCACTGCCAGGAGCCACAGAGTTAAAAGCCGGTTCAGCTACTCGCCCCTTCTTTGGGGTACAGCCAGCGTTGGTCGACAACTTAGGTAACCTGCAAGAAGGTGCAGCCGAAGGCAATCTGGTGATAACCGACTCTTGGCCGGGTCAGGCCAGAACCTTATTCGGCGATCATGACCGTTTTGAGCAGACCTACTTCTCAACCTTTAAAGGCATGTATTTCAGTGGTGATGGCGCTCGTCGTGACGAAGATGGCTACTACTGGATAACCGGCCGCGTCGATGACGTACTTAACGTTTCAGGTCACCGCCTAGGGACCGCTGAGATTGAATCCGCATTGGTTTCACACCCGAAAATTGCCGAAGCTGCCGTCGTCGGGGTCCCACACAGCATTAAAGGGCAAGCTATCTATGCCTACATCACGCTGAATCACGGTGAAGAACCGACACCAGAGCTGTATACCGAGGTGCGTAATTGGGTGCGTAAAGAGATTGGCCCAATTGCGACCCCAGATATTTTGCACTGGACTGATTCACTGCCAAAAACCCGTTCAGGCAAGATCATGCGCCGTATTCTGCGCAAAATTGCGGCTGGCGATACCAGCAACTTAGGGGATACCTCAACACTGGCCGATCCGGGCGTAGTGGACAAATTACTGGAAGAAAAACAATCAATGCAAACACCGTCGTAAATTGTGCCGCCTACCGGCGGCAAACTTAATTAATGCCTCAAAGGAGAGACTCTGATGAATGACAGCATTTATCAAGAGATTGAAAATAACCCGCGTTTCAAAGAGTTGGTGCAAAAGCGTGGCCGCTTTGCCTGGACACTGTCGCTCATTACCCTAGCGCTGTATGTCGGTTTCATTTTCCTTATTGCTTTCGAACCACAATGGCTCGGTACCCCGCTATATGCAGGCTCCAGCATTACTCGCGGCATACCCGTTGGTGTGGGGTTGATCGTTATTTCTTTTGTTCTTACCGGTATTTACGTTATTCGTGCTAATGGCGAGTTTGACCGTCTGACGGCAGAAATTCTTCGTGAGGTGAAGCAATGAAGACTCGCCATTGGTCCGTACTTTCCTTACTGACTCTGCCTGCGCTGTCACAGGCAGAAGCAATTACCGGCGAAGTTCATCGCCAGCCGCTCAATATTCAAGCGATCATTATGTTCGTATTGTTTGTTGGCGCGACATTATATATTACCTACTGGGCATCAAAGCGTACCCGTTCCCGGGGTGATTATTATACCGCTGGCGGGCGCATAACCGGTTTCCAAAATGGTTTGGCCATTGCTGGGGACTTTATGTCTGCGGCATCATTTCTGGGTATTTCCGCGCTGGTTTATACCTCTGGCTATGATGGCTTGATTTACTCCATCGGCTTTCTAATCGGCTGGCCAATCATTCTATTTTTAATTGCCGAGCGGCTGCGTAATCTGGGTCGCTATACCTTTGCTGATGTGGCTTCTTATCGCTTGAAACAAAGGCCGATAAGAACATTATCTGCCTGTGGTTCGTTAGTGGTGGTCGCTTTATATCTGATAGCTCAAATGGTCGGTGCCGGTAAGCTGATAGAGTTGTTGTTTGGCTTGAACTACCACGTAGCCGTGGTGTTGGTGGGCATCCTGATGGTACTGTACGTCTTGTTTGGCGGCATGTTAGCCACAACGTGGGTACAGATTATCAAAGCGGTGTTACTGCTGGCGGGTGCTTCATTTATGGCCATTATGGTTATGAAGTCGGTTAACTTTAACTTCAATACCTTATTCAGTGAGGCCATTAAAGTTCACCCTAAAGGCTTGGCGATCATGAGCCCTGGAGGGCTAGTCTCTGACCCAATATCAGCATTGTCGCTCGGCTTGGCATTAATGTTTGGTACCGCAGGCTTACCACACATTCTAATGCGTTTCTTTACGGTAAGTGATGCCAAAGAAGCCCGCAAGAGCGTGTTCTATGCCACTGGCTTTATCGGTTACTTCTACATATTGACCTTTATTATTGGTTTTGGCGCAATCCTGTTGGTCGGCCCGAATCCAGCCTTTAAGGATGCGGCGGGGGCACTGCTTGGCGGTAATAATATGGCAGCAGTGCATCTGGCTGATGCCGTGGGGGGTAGCTTCTTCTTAGGCTTTATCTCGGCAGTTGCTTTCGCAACTATTTTGGCGGTGGTTGCCGGTCTGACATTAGCGGGGGCATCTGCTGTTTCTCATGACCTTTACGCCAGTGTCATCAAGAAGGGTAAAGCAAATGAACGCGATGAACTGAGAGTTTCTAAAATCACAGTGGTTATTTTAGGGTTTGTGGCAATCGGCTTGGGGATTTTGTTTGAGAAGCAAAACATTGCTTTCATGGTAGGTTTGGCATTCTCCATTGCCGCCAGTTGTAACTTCCCAATCATCTTCATTTCAATGTATTGGGATAAACTGACCACGCGTGGTGCAATGATTGGTGGCTGGTTGGGGTTACTGACTGCGGTGATCCTGATGATTTTAGGCCCAACTATCTGGGTAACCATTCTAGGACACGCAAAACCAATTTATCCATATGAATACCCGGCATTATTCTCAATGATAGTGGCATTTGTCGGGATATGGTTCTTCTCCGTCACTGATAATTCAGAAGAGGGTAAGCAAGAACGTCTGCGCTTTAAAGCACAGTTTGTCCGTTCACAAACGGGGTTGGGCGCCTCTCAAAGTAGCTCTCACTGATCGTATTTGGTGGATAAAAGGCCCCTCGGGGCCTTTTTTATGGCTTCAACCAGCGGTCTAACCAAGGGAAAACCACATCTTGCTGCTCTTGGTAAAATACGTGCCCCAACGCGGGCCAGCTACGAGTGACTAAGCGTGATTCCGCATTTTGTGACCGCCAGATTGCATGCACTTTACTGTAAGCCTGCTCGACCGCATCCGATGGGAACAATTTATCTTTCCCGCCGTTAAAAAGAAGCATCGGTTTTGGTGCCGCTAAGCTGGCAATATCAGGGAAATCCAACTTATTGGCAATACCAGGGTGGAGCATGTAAAAAGCGGATTGCCCACGAAGTACATTATTACCTGGGGTCATCAAACCTTGATAGTTACCAAACCAAGAGATAGCCGCAGTGGCCGCGACCTTATCCGATAATGCAGCTAACTGCCAGGCACGATACGCTCCCATAGAAAATCCAAGAGCACCAATACGTTGGCGGTCAACTGATGGAAGTGTCGCCAGAAAATCAACCGTTCGTATATCTTCATAAGCCATCGTGCCCGCTAATGAACGGCCAAGATTAAAGAAGTTACTGGCTAAGGCCTGCTGTTGCTCATAGCTGATAGGGCCTCTATCACCCCAGCCAATAGCATCAATAGAAAGCACGACATAACCACGTTTTGCCAACTCATCGCCAATGAATTTACCGCTAAAGAATTTATCCGACCAAGCCTGCGCTGAGGCAAGCTGTGCGCTATCGCACCAAGGGCGGATCATTTTCTCTTTGCCAATATCAAATTTAGACCCATGGTCATGCAAAAGAACAATCGCCGGATGAGGGCCTTTGCTTTTCGGTGTTAATAGCAAGCCCTGGACACGGCTTTCATCTGTGATGTTTAATGCTATTTTTTCAGCAATATAGCGGCCACGATCCTGCTGATCTATTTTCTCTGCTGAAAATGCAATTGTTGAGTCAGGAGTGAGCAATGCTTGTCGGAAGATCTTTCTGGTGTCGCTTTTCCACTGTGCAAAGTCAGTGTATCTCCCTGCCAGCCATGAACTTTGATAAGTCATCTGTTTTTTTAGCTGTGGATAAAATACTGGCAGATTATTTTCAGTAATAGCTTCTTTTTGATACGTCACAGGACTGGCCTGTGCTGTTGCGGCAGTAAGTATCGCTGACAGGGCGAGCGAACAGACAAATAGACCGGCATTCATTCAAACCTCACAATCAAAACATCGTTTCAATTTTTGATTGAATGATTTTAAGGTAAAAAAGGTTATTTTCTGTGGCGAGGGTTATAAAAATGACAGAAAGCAAAAAGAAAAGGTTATTCAATGTTCAAACTGCATGTCATGCTCGAGTCGAACCTGTACACCAGACAAACAAAAAAGGCCACCCGTTAGGGTAGCCTCTTTTGCTTGT
>NZ_JAZGQA010000241.1:0-5846 GCF_048593855.1 Yersinia sp. 2542 StPb PI | reverse complement strand
GTGTGTAATATGTACATTTTATTAAAGACCTCCTATTTCAAATAGAGATGTCAGCCTTTCCGTTAAAATTCACTTTTTAGCTTCAAAGCATGCATCATCATGACGGAATCAACAAAAACGGCCCCCATTGGGAGCCGTTTTATAGCACGTCAAATTCGCAGAAATGTGTACACTGTTATGTCAATTGCTTATCCGATACATGCTGCGTCTCTGTCACTGAATAGCCCGCCAAAATTGCTACGAAGATCATAAATAGATGGCCTTCAGATGAGTCCAGCAGGAATGAATTAAAGAAATTACACGCCATATAACTGGTCAATACAGCCAGTAGTACATTGCGTAAAACCGGTGTTTGTTGCCAAATAACGCGATAACAACAAACAATCCATGCCAAAAAGATAATTAAGCCAACAAAGCCTGATTGGATTGTTTCCAACAGATATTGGTTGTGTGGATTATTGATTTTGTAATTGATCTCTGGGTTCTCATAATAGAAGCCGCCAGCACCGTGCCCCAGAATAGGTGACTCTTTAATTAGCCGCACCGCTTCAATGGCAAAGGCCGAACGTTGCCCCATCGAACTACGACAAGCATCATTTACATCATCCGCAGATGCGGCCATACAGACTTTTATCTCATCGACACCCTGCACGATACGGTCGGTCGCTTTATTGGGTATCAGTAGTAGTGCAGCAAAGGCTATCGCCCCTAACACTACCAATAGCCAGCGTTGGCGGCGCCCCAGAGAGAAGAATAGCCATATCCCTAGCCCAACAACTAATGCCACATAACCGGTTCGCCCCAATACCAAGAACAGAATACTGTAGCTCGCCGCTGCCACCAGCAAGCCATACCCCCAGCGTTTCCAGCCCTGATTTTTAAAGGCCAGCGCCAGCCACAACATGGCGGCCAAAGCCATAAAGAAGTTTTGGGTAATTTGCAGTTTAAAGATAGTCGGATTGGTTGGATCTACATTGCCAATGGGAATGTGTAACACCCCAACGGCCAGTGTACCGGCTAATGCCAGCGCGTTAGCCGCTAAGAAGCCGATTCCAAACAATTTTATCAACCGTGGTTGGTTGATAAAAAACAGGGCTAACGGCAATACATAAAGAAATTTCTTATCTTTACCCACCATATCCGGGCCATAACTGTTGTGATGAAACAGCAGTGACAATGCCAACAATGCAAACATCGCAGCAGGCAGGTAAACCAACGGATTCGTCAGTAATGGTTTGAATTGCAATGTGTTGCGATTCATTATCAAACAGATCAGGATTAAAACCAGTGAGATATTGATCAGTGGGTTGGATGTCGGTAAGGAGATACCTAGCAGCAATGCTGCAATACCACCCAGCATTTCACTGCGACGGTTGACCGTGAAAGCGGCCGGTGAAGAAGTCGATGGGATTGTCATAATTCTCTCAGCTTAAGCTGGTTAGCGGAAAATAAGGTTACTGATGTGCCCCCGTTAATGGCTTTGAGCGCGCCACGCATCAACAGCACTGATAACTTCGCTCACCGGAATGGCGTTCAAATACCGATCGGTAGTGTCAGTATCTATCTCATTAGGGTGTGGCAACGTGCGGTAATGCCCGGCCCATAACAGCGTGTGTGGAGCCTGCCACGGATGCCATTGGTTAAGATTACTGGGGCCAAAGAGGACCACTGCGGGTGTTTGTAAGGCTGCGGCCATATGCATTGCCACGGAATCTACGCCAATAAAGAGCTTAGCGTTATCAATAAATACTGCCAGTTCCGGTAGCGCCAGCAGGCCAGACAAATTAACCACCTTCTCGGGTTGTGTGCATCCGGCGATGATCTCAGCAATATAATCCAATTCAGCCTGATCTTTGCCGCCGGTAAGTAGAATGGTTTCACCTTGCTCAGTGAGATGATTTACCAGTTGGCTAAATGATTCACTGGCCCATGTTTTGAACTTCCAGCGAGCAGAAGGTTGGATCAATATATAGTCATTGATATGGCGTTGTTGGCACAATTTCTGTACCCGTTCAACATCGTGCACACCATAAGACATGGTAACATCAGTAATAATATCCGTCAGTTGTAGTGGTGCGAGAATATCCAGATTATTGAGTACGGTATGCCTTTTGGCCGCATTGGGGATATCAACCAATGTAGAATGACAATAGCGCCATAGCCAGGTATCGCGTTTGGGATAATGGAAACCAATACTGAAGCCAGGTTTTAATAAACGACAATACGCTGCGGCTCGCCATTGATCGGATAAATTGAGAATCAGATCATAATGGTGTTCTTTCAATGCATTAAACAGCGCTTTTTCGCCACTGATTTGGGCCTTTAGACCCGCATGTTTGAGGCCACGGTCAACAATAAATGCATGATTGACCGTTTTGTTCTCCCGCAGCATATCTTGCGTTCCGCCATACAGCAGCACGTCGATTTTTGCTTGTGGGTAGTTGGCTTTTAAGGTACTCAGTAGTGGCGTAGTGAGTAAAACATCGCCGAAATGGCGTAATTTAATCACTAAAATACGCTGAACGTTACTTTTGTCCCGCAGTGTATCTGGCAGGTTAAATGCTCGCTGTTGGGCGGTAGCAACAAGAGCAGAAGGTTGCCCGGCAGGTGATTCTGTCTTATTTGATGTATTCATCATAGGATGCGCCATCATCGGCAACGAAGGGGGGCAATAATGCTATCCAAGTGTTTGCTGCATGGCAATTCTTTTATATCCGTCATACTGCAAGCTGCATGTGCGTTGGCTGCCCTCGCTCACCCCAGTCACTTACTTGAAATATCTTTCTTACTTAACTCTATAAAGCCACGAATGATTGTAATGATCATTCTGCCCCGAAGCTCAAGCTGGCAAGTAAGATAGCCAATTTTAGAGGCCAGGCGCTTTCCATAGGGAAGTCGTCAACCCGCTATCCACCAGCGACAACTGATCGGTATATACTGCTTGCCAGTTTACTTTTGCGGCTTGATACAGTGCCTGATGCTCGGTGTTCGGGGTGTATTCCCGCTCCCAGCGCACTAGCCGCTCACCGGTTTTATCTAGCGTGTCATACAGCCCGACCCCCACACCCGCGGCGATAGCACAACCGAGAGCCGTGGCTTCTTTGACAACTGGTACTCGGACAGGAACCCCGGTCACATCGGCCAAAATCTGGCTCCACAGTTTCCCTTTTGAACCTCCGCCTGCAAATACCACTGAGGCTGCTTTGACGCCGGAGAACTCAGCAATTTGCGCTAAGTTACAGGCCGAGACTATCGCGGCATTCTCTTCCAGAGCACGGAACAGGGTAGCTTTGTTGCATTTTTCTGGATCAAGTGAAAGGTTAATAAAGGAAGGTGCGGCGTGATACCAGGATTTGAAGCGCATTACATCGGAGAAAATCGGCATGATGCCGTATGCCCCTGCCGGTACGCGGGCGGCCATATCCTCCAATAAACTGTAGGTATCGATACCCAGCCGCTGCGCCAGTAATTTCTCTTCGGCGCAAAATGCATCACGGAACCAGCGCATGGTCAGGCCGGTAAAGAAACTGATGGATTCAGCCTGTACCATACCGGGAATAACATGAGGGTTAATACGCGTATTCATATTCGGATCGGTAATCGGCTTAGGCAAATTAACCACCTGCTGCCAGAAGGTGCCGCCCAATACTGCGGTCTGACCCGGTTGAACGACCCCCAACCCCAAACAACCTAATTGTACATCACCACCGCCCATCACCACTGGCGTTCCCACCAACAGACCACTCTCTTCTGCGGCTTGTGCTGTGACATGGCCTAGCAGTGTTCCGGTTTCTTTGACCGGCGATAAAATATCGGCACGTAGTCCAGCCATCTCCAGCAAGCTCGGTTGCCAGTTACGGGTGACTAAATCCAGCATGCCGGTGGTTCCTGCATTCGAAGGATCAACCGCCAGTTCGCCACTGAGCATATTGGCTAGCCAGTCGCTTATCATGGTTAATGTACCCGCCTGGCGATAGATATCCGGGCGGTAATGCGCCAGCCACAGTAACCGAGGCATAGCACTTAGTGCCAGAGTTTGGCCTGAACATTGATAAACCTCGAATTCAAACCCATCATTATGCAGCTCTTTAAGCTCACTGACTTCACGGCTGGCACGGGCATCCACATTGGCACACGCCCAAATAGGTTTGCCACTGCGATCATAAAGCACAATACCTTCGCGCATTGAGCAGGCAGCCACGGCGCGAATAGCACTCGCCGGTAGCTTAGCCTGATGCAATGCTTGGCGGATACACTGGCAGGCCAACTTCCAGTTAGTCGCTAAATCAAACTCCATCGACCCTGGGACATCAGGTACTGGCAAATGTAGCCACTCAGCCTGTCCGGCCGCTATCTGATTACCGTTAAGATCAAATATGACAGCCCGGACACTGCCGGTGCCGGCATCCAGCGCCATCAGGTATTCAGCCGATGTGGTCGTAGAGAATTGACTCATTACGCTATCCTCTGTTTTATATGAATTTATGAATAAACCTGTCCTCTACTGCTTTTTTCTCAAAAGAATAACCAAAACTATTGGCGTAATTCTTGAACCCCTGCGCAAGCCTAAGCTGGCAAGTAAAATAACCAATCAAATCAATTTGATGATTGATCTTGCTGTCAGCTCATCCGTCACTAATGCATTCACGTATTTTCCGCGCAATGCAGCCACAATCGCTTCTGATTTTTCAATGCCACCGGCGACACCAATCACTGTCGGGATGTTGGTCAGATCTGCCAGTGAGACGCCAATCAGCTCCTGGTGAATCTGCATATCCGGCACCAATGCGCCATCGGCTTGCATAAAGTAGCCAAGGATATCGCCGACCGCCCCCTTGCGACTGAACATCAGTTGTTCGCCTTCACCGATATAGCCGGAGCGTAAAATGGTGGCCTCTTTTTGCTGATTGACCGAACCGATACCCACCACGGCAACATCAGCCGCTCGGGCGGCTAGCATCACATCGCGCACACTGTTTTCCTGACGGAATGTTTCCGCCACTGTGGCACTGGAAGCACGCAACGGCGCAGGAATAATGCTGACCTGACAAGCGGCATCCAACTGGCCAATACCGGTCATATAAGAGCCAACCCCACCGGAAAGCGTCACCAGTCTGACCTGCTGCGAAGCGATAAAACCGCTTAAATGCTGTAAGGCACACATGGTGGTTTCACCAAAGCCGACTGCCAGTAGTTGTTGTGGTTGTATCAATGCCATCAATAAATGTGCAGCGCCAATCCCCAACCGGCTACTGATACTGAGATCAGCCAGAGAAGGCAGAATGCGGATATGCTTGAGGCCGAAATGCTGTTGCAAGGTGTTTTCCAGTTCCAGACAACCCTCATAGCGCGAATTAATCTGTACCCGAATAACCCCAGACTGGCGGCCTTTCTCCAGCAATCTGGAGACCTTCAGCCGGGTTAACCCCAACAGTTCGCCAATATCCCCTTGTGTTAAGCCATCGTGATAATAAAACCACGCAATGCGAGCGAGCAGTTCCTCTTCACTCATGCTATTACCCGGATATTTGTATTCATCGTTAGACGACATGGGTTTTTCTTTTGTTACTGATTTTTCTTTCATCATTAGCCGTGATCCCTATTGCCGCTTTCTCATTCTTCATTGATTCATCATCGATCAAAAATCCACGGTCTGATAAATGCTATACCCAAGAGATTTCAAGATGCAGGAAGGCGGCAAGCGCTGGCCCGTAGGGTGAGCCTCTGATGAGGTTCATCATCCCGATGAGCTTACATAAGTAAGTAATTCGGGCGATTGGGCACAGCCAACACACCTACAACTTGAAAGATGACGGGTATAAATCTCAGTTGATAACTACGCTAAC
>NZ_JAZGQA010000240.1:0-5857 GCF_048593855.1 Yersinia sp. 2542 StPb PI | reverse complement strand
CTTTAAACCTAATAACAGATTTGTTTAATTTTAATAACATCTGGCTATAAACAAGATTTTTCATTAATGCAGGTATATGAGTAGAAGTTGTTATTCGTCAAGAATGCTATTTCTGCATAACGATATTATGCACCGCTTGGGCTAATACCCGTTCAGGGGGAAATATGGCGACAAAACTTAATATTGTATTGGTCCATGGAGCATGGGCTGATGGCTCACAGTGGCGCTATATTATCCCAGCCCTGCACCAGATGGGGCACCGGGTCATTGCAATACAAAATCCGCTGACATCATTAGCAGATGACGTGGAGCGGACCATTAAGCTAACTACCGCCTTATATGGCCCTACCCTATTAGTGGGCCACTCTTATGGTGGCATGGTCATTACACAAGTCGGGCATCTACAAAATGTGGTCGGTATGGTCTATCTCGCCGCTTTTGCTCCCGATGCGGGAGAGAGCTTATCCAGTACTTTTGCACTGCGTGAACCACCTGTTAGCGCCGCTTATATTCGCCCGGATGATAATGGATTTCTATGGATTGACACTGACCAGTTCCACGAAAATATGTGTCAGGACATTGATGAGAATGAAGCACTGGTGATGTCTATGGTGCAAAAACCCTTAGCAACTCGCGCTTTTACTGATAAGTCTGCTCAGCCTGCCTGGCGGGTCAAACCTTGCTGGTATCAGGTTTCAACGGAAGACAGAATGCTGCCGGTCGAAACACAACGCGGTTTTGCTGCTCGAATTCAGGCCCAAAAGGTGATTGAGTTACCCTCCAGCCACGCCTCGATACTCTCTCATCCACAGCAGATAATCGCGCTGATTGTCGATGCCGTAAATGCGGTTAAATAGTTATCATACGTCAGCCTCACCTCTGCATCATATGACAGGCGAAAAAAATCCGCCCGAAAGCGGATTTTTATCAGACACAGCATAATACCGTGAAAGATGAGTGCTAACTATTCTAAGCAGTCGCTTAGAAAGTGTAACCTACGCCAGCAACCCAAGTACCGACATCAACGTTGCGGATGCGGCTCTGTTCGTAAGAAACGTCCAGGGCAACATTTTGCATTGGGTTGAACTGCATACCTGCGCCGTAAGTAAAGCCGTAATCGCTGGTGCTGCTTTTATCGCTAGCAGAAGTTGGGTAGTTCTGGCTGAAACGACCGTAACCCACACCTACCAGGCCATAAACGCTAGCCCAATCGTTGATACGGTAAGCTGGACCACCGGTGATAGCATTGTATTGTGCTTTGTTGTATACCGACGCGCTGTCACCGAAGCTGCTTTTTTCAGTGTGAGTGAAAGAGGTGATGTAACCCAGTTGAGAATCACTCCACTCGTAACGGTATTTCAGGTTGAAACCTGAAGATTTGTTAGCAACACCTTGATAATCGCTCTGGGCATAACCACCAGAAACGGTGCTTTGACCGGCAAAGGCTGAACCTGCGGTCACTGCTAATACACAAGCTGCTACTGCTGAAAGACATGCAATTTTATTCATAACCACCTCGAAAGACGCAAATTTTTAGATGAAACAAGAACACCATGAAATTATAACAATAAATAGTAGGAAACTCTGCCTACATATGATTGTCTAATCATTTATTTGGTGTAACAAAGGGTTTCAAGAATCTTCCATCTTACTAATACGCTTACGAATTTCCGCCATTCTACACCTTTTTGTGACTCCCATCACCAAAAGCCATTCCAGACTATTCTTAGTTTTAGCGCTTAAATAACCAGCAGAAATAGCGTTAAAAAACCGCAATGCTGAAAATTTATTATTTCTTTCACTGCTTTCCGTTTCTTTTTTCGCTCCTTTGGTGATTTTCAAACACTTGGCTGACATTTCATTTACACTGGCAAAGATAGTTACCTAATAATTTTCTTTGAGGCTTAACAGGATGTCTTTGTCTCCTTCATCCAAACATTCACTCCCCTTAGTCCCTATTCTGTTGCTGGTGATTGCCATGATCTCCATCCAGAGTGGTGCATCGTTGGCGAAAAGTTTGTTCCCACTGGTTGGCGCGCAAGGAATAACCTCGCTGCGGCTCGGTATCGGCACACTTATTTTGTTTGTCATCTTTAAACCTTGGCGAATGCGATTCACCTCAGGCAGCCGCTTACCCTTGCTTATTTATGGTGTGACATTAGGTGGAATGAACTTTTTGTTTTACCTGTCACTAAAAACGGTGCCATTGGGTATTGCCGTCGCATTGGAGTTCACCGGCCCGTTGGCGGTTGCCATGTTCTCTTCTCGCCGCCCGGTGGACTTTATCTGGGTAGGGTTGGCCGTTCTGGGGCTATGGTTCTTATTACCGCTGGGACATAACATTGGTACCATTGATTTATTTGGCGCGGCTTGTGCCTTGGGTGCGGGAGCCTGTTGGGCGCTGTATATTATTTCAGGGCAGAAAGCCGGCGGTGATCACGGTCCTGGGACTGTCGCGGTGGGTTCTCTGATCGCAGCACTGGTATTTTGCCCAATTGGCGTAGCATATAACGGCCTTGCCCTGTTCGATCCCGCCATTCTCCCCGTTGCTCTGGCTGTCGCTATTTTGTCGACGGCATTGCCCTACTCACTGGAAATGGTCGCACTGACCCGGCTCCCTACGCGCACATTTGGCACGTTAATGAGTCTGGAGCCAGCACTGGCGGCCATTTCAGGGTTGGTATTCTTAAATGAACATCTGACATGGGTTCAATGGTTGGCTCTGGCATCAATTATCAGTGCCTCTATCGGGGCCACACTGACTATCAAACCCAAGCCACAACTGGATCAAATTGCCTGAAGGGTGCTGGCTAGTTCAGCCCTCTCACCTTCTATCCTATTGTTATTTATCAAACGCCAGCCCAGCACTGCACGGGTTGGCGTTTTTTATTAATTATTTTCCTTTTTTTTTGCATCCAAAACACCAGGCTGATTCGTATAGGTAGATGTGAGGCAAGACTTCACCTCAACCCTCCTAAAAGGAATACATTATGAAAACGCTTCTTCGTACTGCTATCTGTGCTTCCTTACTGTTCAGTACTGTCTCTATGGCCGCCATGATGTCCGAAACTGTTATGGTAGGTGGTGCTCCGATGTTGCCGAGTAAAAATATTATCGAGAATGCGGTTAACTCCAAAGATCACACGACCTTAGTCGCTGCGGTTAAAGCTGCGGGGTTGGTTGATACCCTGCAAGGCCCCGGGCCATTTACCCTGTTCGCGCCCACCAATGCCGCGTTTGCAAAATTGCCCGCCGGTACAGTTGAAAGTCTGGTCAAACCAGAAAATAAAGCCATGCTCACCCAAATCTTGACCTATCACGTGGTGGCCGGGAACTACGATATGAAACAGTTAGAAAGTAAAATTAAAGCCGCAGGGGGTACTGCCGAGCTGAAAACTGTCAATGGCCAATCACTGTGGATTATGAACAACGGGCCACATAACATTCAGCTTAAAGATGGAAAAGGGAACATCGCTAATATCAGCACCTATGATGTACAACAGAAAAATGGCGTGATCGATGTGATTGATACCGTTCTGATGCCTAAATAAAACCCGTCTATACTGGGTGCAGTGTCTCACTGCACCTGACGGCTTTTAGGGATTGGCGCATGAATGAATACTCACTGGAACAACAAATCGGGCTGATCGATGCCATTGCTCAAGGTGATCAGTCCGCGTTTGAAAAACTATACCGGCTCACTTCCCCCAGACTCTTCGCGGTCGCCTTAAGAATGCTGCGCAACCCTGCTCGGGCAGAGGAGGTTTTGCACGACTGTTTTCTCACCGTCTGGCATCGGGCCGATAATTACAATGCGCAACTCAGTGCCCCATTGACCTGGTTGACCCATATTGTACGTAATCGGGCCATCGATTTGATGCGCGGCAGTGATAATCGTCTGCAAACGTTGAACGATGATCAAACCGATTATTTGACCGATGACACACTGACGCCTCTGGCTCAATTGCAGCAAGACAGTGAAGCTAAACAATTGGCAGACTGTTTGGCACATCTACCGGTTGAGCAACGACAAAGTATTATGTTGGCTTATTATCAGGGGCTTTCTCATGGGGAGATCTCTACTCATCTACAACAACCACTGGGTACGATAAAAAGCTGGATACGTCGTGCACTCGATCACTTGAAGGGCTGCGTAGGCTTATGAAAAACAGACGCGAATATGACTCAGCATTGGCCGCTGAATATGCGCTGGGAACCCTGCGCGGACTTGCCCGGCTGCGTTTTGAACGCCGATTCCGTCGTGACCCACAGTTGGCGGCAGATGTTGCCAGTTGGCAGCGTCTGTTTACCCAACTGGATAATCAATTGGCCCCGCTGGAGCCCCCTGAACGCGTATGGAAGCGGCTGGAGTTAGAGTTACCACCAATCAATCTGCGCCATATCAAACGTAATCGTTGGTCTTATTTGGGTTGGGCTGTCGCCGCCGCACTGGCCGCAGTCCTGGTTATCCCACGTTTATTGGTAGAGCCACCAACAGCCGTCCCGGTGGCCGTGCTCTCCAATAGCCAGCAAAGTGGTCAATGGGTGGTCAGTCTGGAGAAATCGACTCGTAGCCTGACATTAACTCCCCTTAACCCCGTGGTAGTCAGTGAGCGTAATAGCCTTGAATTATGGAGTATTCCGGCGGGTGAAAAACCACACTCTCTGGGGTTACTCAATACCCATGGGCCGACACAACTGACTCTGACTGAAAACCAGTTAATGGCGAATTCATTATTAGCAATCAGTCTGGAGCCTCACGGCGGTTCGCCCACTGGCCAGCCAACCGGTGCGGTGCTGTTTAGCGGGCCATTGCAGAATCTATAATAGATAAATATGCACGCGTTAGCGGCTATCACTTATCCGCATTACTGATCTTTTTCTACCGGAGGTTATGCATGCAAGACTGGGATCCTGATTTATACCGCCAATTTGAAGCAGAACGTACCCGCCCTGCCGGTGATTTGCTCGCACATATCAGCACTACCCAGCCACAGCGCATCAGTGATTTAGGTTGTGGGCCAGGCAACTCTACCCAATTGCTGCACCAGCGTTTTCCGCAGGCGCAGCTGGTTGGGATTGATAACTCGGTGGCGATGTTGGCCAGTGCGCAACAGCGCCTGCCGGCATGTGCATTTCTTGAAGCGGATATTCGCCAGTGGCAACCCGCTGAGCCACAAGATCTTATTTATGCTAACGCATCGTTACAGTGGCTTACCGATCATCAGCAACTCTTTCCTTATTTGTTCTCCAGGTTGGCTACCCACGGCATACTTGCGGTCCAGATGCCAGATAATCTGGAGGAACCCAGCCATCGAGCTATGCGTGAAGTTGCAGAAAACGGTCCATGGCAGCAAGCACTACAAGAGGCGGGGGCAATACGGGCGAAGGTTCTGTCAGCCAATCAGTATTATGACTTACTGGCCCCCAATGCAGAGCGGGTAGATATTTGGCGCACTACCTATTACCACCCGATGCCTTCAGCGCAAGCCATCGTCGATTGGCTGCGAGCCACAGGTTTACGGCCTTTTCTTGAACCGCTCTCTGACGCAATGCGATTGGATTTTTTGCAAGACTATCTGGCAATCATTGATGTGGCCTATCCGCAACAGGCCGATGGCCGCCGTTTGTTGGCATTCCCCCGCTTGTTTATTGTTGCCCACGCCCGGTAGTCATACCGGGTATGTTGGTTGAATTTATTGACTGGCATAGCTGCTGATTCGTTCCGGTACGGAACTATTCATCGCATTATATATATTATTCATGTTCGCCAAGCCATTAATTAATAACACCTTCGCCTCATCCGTGACATTAAATATTATTGAAAGCACCCAAATGGATATTGACCTCATAAAAA
>NZ_JAZGQA010000023.1:0-34145 GCF_048593855.1 Yersinia sp. 2542 StPb PI | reverse complement strand
AGAAAAATAATCGTTAGAGTAACGTTAATCAAAATAAGACAATATGAAAAATAACATGTAAATTATTTCAAATACGTTTGCATGTAAAATGGGCCACTATAAAGTGGCCCATTATCAATATTAATACCTAACTAATTAAATTAGGCGTTCTTTCGCTTCGGCAATAGCAGAAGCCACCTGCTGTGGTGAGACCCCACCTTTAGCAACACGTTTATCCAGGCAAGATTGCAATGCCAGAATCGGATAGACATCATCGCCAATCACTGCGCTGAACTTCTGCAAATCGGCCAGCGAGAGTGCTTCCAGCGCTTTACCCTGACGAATAGCTTCAACGACTGCTTCACCAACAATATGGTGCGCCTCACGGAAGGGTACGCCCTTGGCGACCAGATAATCAGCCAGTTCAGTAGCATTGGCGTAACCCTGTTCTGCCGCTTCTTTACAACGTGGCCGTTTTACCTGAATACCGTCTAATACCAGCGCCGCCATATGCAGGCAATCGAGCCAGGTATCCAACGCATCAAACAGCCCTTCTTTGTCTTCCTGCATGTCTTTGTTATAAGCAAGAGGCAAGCCTTTCAACGTCATCATCATTCCGGTCAATGCACCTTGTACTCTGCCACATTTACCACGGATTAATTCCAACGCATCTGGGTTTTTCTTCTGTGGCATCAAGGAAGAACCGGAGGTCACACGATCCGATAAATCAACGAAAGCCGCTTCGCCACTGTTGAAGAAGATCAGATCCTCAGCAAAACGAGATAAATGCACCATGCCGATGCTGGCATCAGACAGTAGCTCTAAGACGTGGTCGCGGTCTGAAACACTGTCGAGGCTGTTGCGAGTGGCAGAGGCGAAACCTAACCAGCTAGCCAGTTGTTCGCGATCGATGGCATAGGCAGTACCTGCCAATGCACCACTGCCCAATGGGCTGACATCCAAGCGCGTCAGGGTATCTTGCAGTCGGCTTTGGTCACGCGACAGCATTTCTGCATACGCCAGACACCAGTGAGCAAAAGTCACCGGTTGAGCACGTTGCAAGTGGGTATAACCCGGCATGACGGCATCCTGATTCACTTCGGCTGTGGCAACCAGCGCCTGCTGCAACTGCTTAACCGCAGTTTGTAATTCAGTAATCTGGAATTTGCACCACAATTTCAGATCGGTCGCCACCTGATCATTACGGCTACGGCCGGTATGCAGTTTTTTGCCTAAATCGCCAACTTTATCAATCAGTTTGGTTTCGACCCAACTGTGAATATCTTCAGCATCACTGTTCAAGATAGCCTGTGGATCGGCCTGCACTTCTTTTTGCAATGCATCAAGTGCCTGTTCCAGTTGTTGCTGTTCGGTAGCCGTTAATACCCCAACTGTCACCAGCGCTTTCGACCAGGCAACAGAACCGATAATATCCTGCTCCGCCAGCCGATAATCAAACCGCAGTGAATCGTTGAATTGCTTGAAACGCTGATCTGCCGCCTGACTGAACCGCCCGCCCCACAATGCCATAATCTTTCTTCCCTAGTTTCAGAATAAAAACTCATAATAAAATAAACAGTATCAGGTATCAGGCCGAAATACGTGTACCGATCGGCTCACCATTAAACAGTGCCGGTAACTGATCCGCATGACGCCAACTGGCAATATCTACCGGGCGGCCTAGTGAGCGTGCTGCATCCAGTGCTGCGTTCACTTTAACTACCATACCATCGGTGATGATGCCTTGAGCAATGAGTTGCTCGGCTTTTTGCGCCGTCATTTCAGCAATCCGTTGGCCTTTACCATCCAGTATGCCACTAACATCAGACAACAAGATCAAATCTGCCCCAAGGGTGGCGGCTAACGCGGTGGCTGCCTGATCGGCATTCACATTCATCAGTTGACCGTCGGCAGTAATACCAATGGAGCTGATAATGGGCATGTAATCCGCAGCCAGCAAGGTATTCACCAAAGTAGGTGATCCCGGCTGAGCATTACCCACATGCCCCAGCTCGGCATCCAGTAGCGTTACCGAGACGGTTCCACCATCGCCCAGACACAAGCCAACAGCATTAATATTATGTTTCACCGCCCAAGACAGCAGGGTTTTGTTAGCGGTGCCCGCCAGTGCGCCGGTAATGATATCAATCTGATCAGCAGGGGTGACGCGTAAGCCGTTTTTCTTCACCACCGGCAAAGCGAGTTTTTTCATAAGATCGTCAACCAGACAACCGCCACCGTGCATAATCACTAGCGGGCGCTCATGCTTTTCGCGATAAGTCACCAATGCAGTAAACAGGCGTTCCAGCGCTTCTTCGCTGTCGAGCAACACGCCACCTAATTTAATGACTAACGGATTCATCATTTTTGCGCCTTATTTAATCGGGTAAAATTTATGGGTTTACAGGCATGACCGCGACCAGCAATTTCGGCTAGTGACTAACCTTGCCCCACAACAAAGACTCGGTTTCTGTAAAACCAAAACGTATATTCATGCATTGCACAGCCTGAGCTGCTGCACCTTTCAGTAGGTTATCTTCGGTCGCGACAATAATTAAATGTTCGCCTTGCACTGAGAAACCAATATCGCAGAAAGGCAAACCAACCACCGCTTTCAACGCGGGAACACCTTGCTGATACAACCGCACCAGCGGTTTATCCTGATAAGCATGGTGATACGCGTTGGCAATATCTTGCGCCGTAATACCCGCGTTCAGACGGCAGGTAATGGTCGCCAAAATGCCCCGGGCGAAATTACCCAAGTGCGGGGTAAAAATAACTGGCGTGCCAAGGTGAGCCACAATTTCTGGATGATGACGATGATTAAACAAGCCGTAGGGCTGTAAACTCACTTCACAGAAACTGTTGCCGATACTGGCCTTACGCCCTGCGCCGCTGACGCCACTGACCGCATTAATCACCGGCCACTGTGCTTCATTCAATAATTTATTATCAACCAACGGCTTAAGCGCTAATTGCGATGCGGTTGGATAACAGCCTGGTACCGCGATCAACTGTGCCTGCTTAATCTCTTCTGCCTGCCATTCAGCAAGCCCATAGACGGCTTTATCCAGCCAATCGGGATGTTTATGTTCAAAACCATAATACTGACGGTAAAACGCCGTATCTTTAACCCGAAACGCACCAGAGAGATCGAATACGACACAACCGGCAGCTAAAAATTGCGGCGCTAAATCATGGCTGACCTCGTGGGCGGTAGCGAGGAACACAACATCAACCCCGTTTGCTGCCTGAGCCACATCCACCAAGGGTTGTAGCGGGAGATCAATAATGCCTTTTAGCTGCGGATGCAGGTCAGAAAGTAATTTTCCTGCATCTGCACTTTGCGCTGAAACCGTTAAACCGGTTATGTTCATATGTGGGTGACGACTCAGGTAAGCCGTAAGCTCCGCTCCGGCATAACCACTGGCACCAACAATTAGCGTATTCAACATGGGTTCAGTTCACCTTACCCTGCTTACTTGACGTTGCAGCAGTGCTTATTACTCACTTGCCGCCTACCTGCAACTCCAAGTACTTTGGGTATAAAAATGTAATTCGGTATAAAGACATAAGTAGTCAAAACCGGTATTTGGGTTTTCAGCAAGGTTTTGCTGTTCCCCTCGTGATTGAGCGTTGACATTTTCGTAAATTTAAGGGTGTTTTTCGGTTCCCTTACGCTCAAGCTTAATGTATTTTTATTCATAATTACTGCATGAATATTGATACTATCCTAACCAAAGGCTGTCAACAGTGAAGATGAAATTACCTCCATTTATTGAGCTGTATCGGGCGTTAATCGCGACGCCATCGATCAGCGCAACCGATAGCGCTCTCGATCAAAGTAATGAGGCGTTAATCAACTTGTTGGCCGGATGGTTTGCAGACTTGGGTTTTCGTGTCGAGATCCAACCCGTGCCCGATACACGCCACAAATTTAATCTGCTTGCCAGCATTGGAGAAGGCAATGGTGGATTATTGCTGGCGGGTCATACCGATACTGTGCCTTTTGATGAAGGGCGTTGGACGCGCTCACCGTTCACCCTGACCGAACATGACAATAAGTTGTATGGCTTGGGTACCGCCGACATGAAAGGCTTCTTCGCCTTTATTCTGGATGCGGTGCGCGATATCGATGCCAGCAAACTGAGCAAGCCACTGTATATTCTGGCAACCGCCGATGAAGAAACCACCATGGCAGGCGCGCGCTACTTTGCCGCCTCCAGCCAGCTGCGCCCAGATTTTGCCATTATCGGGGAGCCAACCTCGCTGCAACCGGTGCGGGCGCACAAAGGGCATATTTCCAATGCTATCCGAATTACCGGTCAGTCTGGGCATTCTAGCGATCCGGCACGTGGGGTGAATGCCATTGATTTAATGCATGAATCTATCACTCAATTGATGAAGCTACGCACCAGGTTGCAAGAGCGTTATCACAATCCGGCGTTTACTATTCCGTATCCCACCATGAATTTTGGTCATATTAACGGCGGTGATGCGGCAAACCGTATCTGTGCTTGCTGCGAATTGCATATGGATATCCGCCCGTTGCCGGGCCTGACATTAAGTGATCTGAATGAGTTAATGACCGAAGCGCTGACACCGGTAAGCCAGCGCTGGCCGGGCCGTTTGAGCATTGACGAACTGCATCCACCGATCCCAGGCTATGAATGCCCAACCGATCACCATATGGTAGGGGTTATCGAGAAATTATTGGGTGAGCGTACCGCGGTGGTGAACTATTGCACCGAAGCGCCGTTTATCCAGCAAGTGTGCCCAACTCTGGTGCTGGGGCCCGGTTCGATCGATCAAGCCCATCAGCCAGATGAATTTATCGATATGGCCTTTATCGAGCCAACCCGCGAGCTGATTGGTCAGTTGGTTGACCATTTCTGCCAGCAGTAATTACCTCTTATGGGGTAGGCGATCAATTTTGCCTATTAGGAAGACTGATAACCTGACCTTGGTAATTAAATTTCAGCAATATCCCTAAAATTGATGTTTTTTTGCTAAAAATAGTGTCAATTGGAGTATGGAATTGAACGTGGCGAGTGGAATTGTCCATCTCGGCCTTTTGGGTGAAATTAATTTACAAAAAGAAACCATAAAAGTTTATACCCAAAGTCATTGGCGTTGCAGGTAGGCAGCAAGTGAAAGACAAATCGGTTGAAGACCGATTTGAACAGCATTTATGCTAGCCCGCAGGGTGAGCCTCTTTGAGGCTCATTAATCCCGATCAGCTGACACCGGTCAGTGATTCGGGTGAGTAAGCGTCGCTAACCACCCTGCGGCGTCAAGGGCGAAGGGGATATGGGTCAGGGGTCATATGAACGAACAATATTCCGCAATGCGAAGTAACGTCAGTATGCTCGGTACGCTACTCGGGGACACCATCAAAGAAGCGCTTGGTGAACACATCCTTGAAAAAGTAGAAACCATCCGTAAATTATCCAAATCTTCGCGTGCTGGTAATGAAGCGAGCCGTCAGGAACTGCTGACCACGCTGCAAAATCTGTCCAACGACGAGCTGCTGCCGGTAGCCCGTGCTTTTAGCCAATTCCTCAATCTGACGAATACGGCAGAGCAATATCACAGTATTTCACCACACGGTGAAGCCGCAAGTAACCCAGAAGCTCTGGCCCAGCTTTTCACCCGCTTAAAAGATAAAAAGCTGAGTGAGAAAGATATGCGCAGCGCGGTTGATGAGTTATCCATTGAGTTGGTGTTAACCGCTCACCCAACCGAAATTACACGTCGCACCCTGATCCACAAACTGGTGGAAGTGAATACCTGCCTGAGCCAGTTGGATCACAATGACTTAGCCGATTACGAACGCAACAAGATCATGCGTCGTTTGCGCCAGTTAGTTGCACAATCGTGGCATACTGACGAAATTCGTAAAATACGCCCTTCCCCAGTAGATGAAGCCAAATGGGGCTTTGCCGTGGTTGAAAACAGCCTGTGGGAAGGTGTGCCCGCATTCCTGCGTGAGTTTAACGAGCAGTTACAAAACTCGCTCGATTACCGCTTGCCTGTAGAGGCCGTACCAATACGCTTCACCTCTTGGATGGGGGGGGACCGTGACGGTAACCCGAACGTTACCGCTGAAATTACCCGCCATGTGCTGTTACTCAGCCGTTGGAAAGCCACCGACCTGTTCTTGCGTGATATTCAAGTGTTGGTATCAGAGCTGTCCATGTCGGAATGTACCCCGGAACTGCGTGAATTGGCCGGTGGCGAAGAGGTGGTCGAACCTTATCGCGAATTAATGAAACGCGTCCGTACCCAGTTGACCAATACTCAGGCTTATCTGGAAGACCGTCTGAAAGGCGAACGTGTCTTGCCACCAACTGATTTGCTGGTGAGTAATGACCAACTGTGGGACCCGCTTTACGCCTGTTATCAGTCTCTGAAAACCTGTGGCATGGAGATCATTGCTAATGGCCAACTGCTGGACACCCTGCGCCGCGTGCGCTGTTTTGGTGTGCCACTGGTGCGTATCGATGTGCGCCAGGAAAGTACCCGCCACACCGATGCCATCGCTGAACTGACCCGTTATCTGGGCCTCGGCGATTATGAAAGCTGGTCTGAGGCAGACAAACAAGCCTTCCTGATCCGCGAACTGAACTCCAAGCGCCCACTGGTTCCGCTGAAATGGGAACCGAGTGCTAATACACAAGAAGTGCTGGAAACGTGCCGGGTGATTGCCGAAGCACCACAAGGCTCTATCGCCGCTTATGTTATCTCCATGGCTAAAGTGCCATCAGACGTGCTGGCAGTACATTTACTGCTGAAAGAAGCGGGTTGCCCATTCACGCTGCCAGTTGCGCCATTGTTCGAAACCCTTGATGACCTGAACAATGCCGACGAAGTGATGACCCAGTTGCTAAATATCGACTGGTATCGCGGCCTGATCCAAGGCAAGCAGATGGTGATGATTGGCTATTCCGACTCGGCAAAAGATGCCGGCGTAATGGCAGCATCCTGGGCGCAATATCGTGCGCAAGATGCGTTGATCAAAACCTGTGAGAAGGCCGGTATCTCTCTGACGCTGTTCCACGGTCGTGGCGGTTCTATCGGCCGTGGCGGTGCGCCTGCACATGCAGCTCTGCTTTCTCAGCCTCCGGGTAGCTTAAAAGGCGGCTTACGCGTCACTGAACAAGGCGAGATGATCCGCTTTAAATTTGGGCTGCCGGAAGTCACTATCAGCAGTCTGGCGCTGTATGCCGGAGCGATTCTGGAAGCCAATCTGTTACCGCCGCCAGAGCCGAAGAAAGAGTGGGTTGAGGTGATGGACATTCTATCGGACGCTTCCTGCGATATGTATCGCGGCTACGTACGTGAGAATCCTGAGTTTGTCCCTTACTTCCGCGCCGCGACCCCAGAGCTGGAATTAGGTAAGTTGCCATTGGGTTCTCGCCCGGCAAAACGCCGTGCGGATGGCGGAGTCGAGAGCTTACGTGCCATTCCATGGATTTTCGCCTGGACACAAAACCGCCTGATGCTACCTGCCTGGCTGGGTGCGGGGGCCGGTTTGCAAAAAGCGATTGATGCCGGTAAGAAAGAAGTATTAGCCACGATGTGTCGTGACTGGCCATTCTTCTCTACCCGTATCGGGATGCTGGAAATGGTGTTCGCCAAGGCTGATTTGTGGCTGGCGGAGTATTACGACCAACGTTTAGTGGATAAATCACTGTGGCCGTTGGGTCAGCAATTACGCGACCAGTTAGCCGCAGATATTAAAGTGGTGCTGGCTATCGCCAACGATGACCACTTGATGGCTGATTTGCCGTGGATTGCGGAATCGATCGCGTTGCGTAATGTGTATACCGACCCACTGAACGTGCTGCAAGCTGAGCTGTTGCACCGTTCGCGCCAGCATGAGCACCCAGATGCCCGTGTTGAGCAGGCATTGATGGTGACTATCGCCGGTGTGGCTGCGGGAATGCGGAATACAGGTTAGCCATTGATTTTGGGGGAAGCGATTCCCCTGATTATCTTTTGTTTGCTTGATGATTATGATGAAAAGGGGCCACCGCCCCTTTCAAAAATTACGGTCTCACCCCGAGGGTATGGCAAATCGCATAACTCAACTCTGCCCGATTCAAGGTATAGAAATGGAAATCCTTCACCCCTTCACGGCTTAAAATCTTCACCATATCCATCGCCACTGAGGCACCCACCATTTTGCGCGTCTCAGGATCATTATCCAGCCCTTCGAAAATACTGGTCATCCAGTGTGGTACCCGCACGTTGGTCATGGTGGCAAAGCGCTGAAGCTGTTTAAAATTGGATACCGGTAAAATGCCCGGCACAATTTCAACGTCGATGCCGGTAGCCACACAGCGGTCGCGAAAACGCAGATAGCTCTCAACATCAAAGAAGAACTGGGTAATCGCCCGGTTAGCACCCGCATCAATCTTACGCTTGAGGTTGATCAGGTCAGCTTGCGCGCTTTTGGCTTCAGGATGGACTTCTGGATAAGCCGCCACCGAGATATCAAAATCCCCTACGTCTTTCAGCAAGGTCACCAAATCAGATGCGTACATTTCTGGTTTACCACTATCCGGTGGCAAATCCCCCCGCAGAGCAACGATATGGCGGATACCGCTGTTCCAGTAATCGGTAGCAATATCACGTAACTGAGTCGGTGAAGCATCAATGCAGGTCAGATGCGGTGCGGCTTCCAGGCCAGTGCGCTCTTTTATCCCTTTGATGATGCTGTGGGTACGATCGCGCTCGCCAGAGTTCGCGCCATAAGTCACCGAGACAAACTTAGGTTTCAGGGTGCTCAGACGATCAATCGAACTCCACAGGGTCTCTTCCATCTCGCTGGTACGCGGCGGGAAAAACTCAAAAGAAACATTAATCTGACCCTGCAACTCTGACAGACTTTGATTCAGCGCTTCCCGCTGGTTTGCGTGGAAAAAACTCATACCCTGTTACTCCATTGTCGTTATGACGACTTATGTTATCTGTTACCGCTCATTTATGAGCGTCTATACGTTTAGACGGCTAAATAGAAAATGACGGAAGTTGGCTAAAGAGTCAACTTTTAAATAAGTTTAGGACGATGATTAATCTTCACACGCCATACGCAGAAAATTCATGTAGACCTCTAACCCTTGAAGTTACAGGGGTTCGCGGTGTTCGCTTACTGCCTGTCAGCAATATGCGCTCTTGGGGACCGGCATTAAAGAGGGAATGGATTAAAGAGGTAATTTCGCCTCCTCCGCTTAAGCAGAAGAGGCGAATTAATGCAAATTACAGCAATTGAGACAGGCGGTTTAAATCAGACTGAATTGCTCCGGCAGTAACATCACGCCCGGCACCTGGGCCACGAATGACCAGAGGGTTATCGCGATACCAACGGCTCTCAATGGCAAAGACGTTATCGCACGGCAGCAACGAAGCCAGCGGATGGTCAGCACGAACGGCTTCAACGC
The DNA here is from genome assembly GCF_048593855.1 of Yersinia sp. 2542 StPb PI. Taxonomy (NCBI): domain Bacteria; kingdom Pseudomonadati; phylum Pseudomonadota; class Gammaproteobacteria; order Enterobacterales; family Yersiniaceae; genus Yersinia; species Yersinia sp. 2542 StPb PI. Next base: position 24,720 of record NZ_JAZGQA010000023.1, on the reverse strand, counting down.
CCACTCGAGCCTTACCATTAGCATCAAAGCGTGCCACGTAACGTAACACCAACCCCATCTCGTTCGCGGCTTCTAAGCGCTGAATCATTTGCTGATTCAATGCTTCGCCATTTTCAAAGAACTGATCTACCGACCCCACATCAGCACCAGCAGGCACCAGCGACTCCACCCGCACCTGATTCGGTTCAATGTCATAACCCGCTTCACGGGCCAGAATCACCAGTTTACGCATCACATCCTGGCCGGAAAGATCCACCCGTGGGTCTGGCTCAGTCAGACCTTGCTGCCAGGCTTGATCGACCAATTCGGTAAAGGGTACCGTGCCGTCAAATTGCAGGAATAACCACGACAGCGTGCCGGAGAAGATACCACTGATCGCCAAGATACTGTCGCCGCTATCACGTAGATCACGCACCGTGTGGTTAACCGGTAAGCCAGCGCCCACCGTGGCGTTGTACAGCCAGTGGCGGCCGGTTTTGGCAAAAGCATCGCGAATTTGGCGGTAGTTATTGCTACTGGATGCACCGGCCAGTTTGTTGGCGCTGATAACGTGGAAACCGTAGCTGGCGAAATCCAGATATTGTCCGGCCAGCGACTCACTAGCGGTCACATCCAGCACCACCAAATCATCAAACGGGTGTGCTCGCATCCACAAGAACAGCGACTCTTCATCCTGCTCTTTGGCTTCGTCATCATAAAATGCCAATGTCCGACTGGCATCCAGCCCATCGTAACTTAACAGGCTGCGGCGGCTATCCACCACACCTGCCAGCACAAACTCAAAACCACTGCGCGCCGAGATATTCTTCTGCTCGCGGGCGAACAGTTCCAGCCAGCGGGCACCAATATTACCTTTGCCGAACAGCATCAGACCAATGCGTTTTTCTGCACGGAACAGTGACTGGTGCAAGCCCTGAATCAGGTGTTCAGTCGGACCAAGGCGCAAAACGGCCACCATGCTGATCCCATCTTCTGCCTGCCAAATAAACTCAACTGGCTGATCTTTTAACTGTTGGTAGAACCGGTGGCTGTGCAGTGGGTTCTTGCAGACCCCCGCGCCCACGAGTGCGACCAGTGCCAGCCCTTCGCGTAGGGATAATTTACCCGGCAGCGCGGCATCTTCCAGCACTCTTAGTGCACTGTTAACTACTTCGGAGGTATAGCAGAGTTGCAACAGATTGCGATCGGGATGAATACCGGTGGCTAGCGGTTTGATTTGCGCACGTTTGAGTAGCAAATCAATCTCTTTCTGCGCCAGCGAGAAATCGTGATGACCGGCAATCTGCAATTCGATCAGGCAGACATCATCATGGCTGGTAACGATTTTCGCCCCCGAACCTGATGCCAGTACGCGCTCAATGCGGGTTGAACCCTGCTCTGGCTGATAACTACAACGCAGTTGTAAATCGATATCACTGCCTGAAACCGGTTGTAGCGTGCGGGTATGCAGCACCGGTGCTGCCAAACGGGCCAATTCACTGGCTTCATCCAATCGCAGTAACGGTAACAGACAGGCATCTTTTACTTTGCGTGGGTCAGCACTGTATACCCCAGCAACATCACTCCAGATGGTCACCCGCTCGACCCCCGCCAGCGCCCCGACTTGTGTCGCCGAGTAGTCACTGCCGTTACGCCCCAGCAGCACGGTTTCACCGGAATTACTGCGCGAGATAAACCCTGTCACCACCAAACGTTGATGTGGATGCTGGGCCATTAATTGTTGTAACAGCGGGTAAGAACGGCCTTCATCGATTTGTGGTTGTGCCGCACGCTCTGCGCGCAGGAAACTACGGGCATCCAGCCAGGTGGCGTTCATATCCTGCTTGTTCAAAACCGCCGCCATCAAACGGGCGGACCAAATCTCACCGTGCCCCACCACTTCGGCATAAATTGCATCGTCGACTTTGTTATCCAGCAGGCCCGCCAAACGCTCCAAATCATGGATAAACTCACTAATCAGCGGTTCGGCCATTTCTGGAGACAATAAGCCACTGATCAGATCATGTTGATAACGACGTAAATTTTGTTGCACCTGATGAGCAGAAAGACGATCACTTTGGCTCAGTTTCAACCAGCTAATCAGTTGGTTGGTGGTACTGCCTGCCGCAGACACCACCATCAGATCACCAGGATGACTGTAATTGGCCATAATATTGGCCACCCGCAGGTAACACTTCACATCCGCAAGGCTACTACCACCAAACTTATGCAGTTGACGGCCGGTCACCGCCGCTGCTACCGCTGTTGCATTCATGCTTACCTCGTTCCCGCCAACTGGAAAGCATTTTCCAAATCGGCAATCAAATCTTCGCTGTCTTCAATACCCACGGAAATGCGCAACAAGCTGTCAGTAATACCTGCGGCAATGCGCGCTTCTGGTGCCATACCGGCATGGGTCATGGTCGCTGCATGGGAAATCAGACTTTCCACACCGCCCAAAGACTCCGCCAGAGTAAATAACTCAAGGGCTGAGAGAAAGCGACGCAGTAGCTGTTCATCACCATCAAGCTCAAAACTGAGCATCGCACCGAAACCAGACTGCTGACGGCAAGCAATTTCGTGGCCGGGATGTTGTGGCAGAGAAGGATGATACAGCTTTTTCACTAAAGGCTGCTGCTGTAAATAACGAACAATCTCATCCGCATTACGTTGCTGCTGAGCCATACGTGGCGACAAGGTACGCAAACCGCGTAATAACAGGTAGCTATCAAATGCTGCCCCCGTTACCCCGATATTATTCGCCCACCATGCCAGCTCAACCGCCAGCTCAGGATCTTTGGCAATTACCGCACCAGCGACCACATCAGAGTGACCATTTAGGTATTTAGTACAGGAGTGAACCACCAAATCCGCCCCTAAAGAGAGTGGCTGCTGCAAGGCGGGGCTGAGGAACGTGTTATCACAAACCGTCAGAGCACCTACTGCACGTGCCGCCTTGCAGATAGCGGCAATATCTACCACTCGTAGCAGCGGATTACTGGGTGTTTCAATCAATATAAGCTTGGGTTTTTCCGCCAAGGCCCGGCTCAATGCCGTTTCATCACCCTGATCGACAAACAGCACCCGATAAGCACCGCGCTTGCTCAGACTATCGAATAAACGATAACTGCCGCCGTAACAGTCGTGTGGGGCGACCAGCAAATCACCCGGTTTTAGGAATGTGGTGCAAACCAAATGAATCGCCGACATCCCGCTGCTGGTCATGACTGCACCCGCACCACCTTCCAGTTCCGCCAGTGCACGCTGTACCACATCGCGCGTCGGATTCCCGCGACGTGAATAATCATGTGCGCGCGGCTGATTAAAATCGATAAAATTATAGGTACTGGAGAGGTGAATCGGGGGAACAACGCAGCCGTATTGCTCGTCATCGTTCAACCCGCTACGGACTGCTATTGTTGCCTGTTTACGCGTCATATGGATTTCCACCAGCCGGTTATCGAGAAAATGTTACGCCAGATTAGACGCACAAATTACGGACGTCAATACATCTGGACATCTAAACTTCTTTGCGTATAGATTGAGCAATGGAATAATAACCGCTAAAATTGTAGAGGCTTTAACTATCTTAATGATGTCAGTGAGTTTTCGGTGGTGTTTTGTTTAACCGCAAGGAGCGTATCGAAAGGTAACGGCTATCAATAAGTAGTAAAATGATTAAATGGGTGATGTTGCTCTAGTAAAATCGACATTTATTTAGTGAGAACAGCGAAGATCGGGCATAATTGGCCGGTTTTCAGAATTTTGTATTTTCCCGACAAATTTAAGGTGTCCCATGGCTGAGTGGAACGGCGAGTATGTCAGCCCTTACGCTGAACACGGTAAGAAAAGCGAACAGGTCAAAAAAATTACGGTATCCATTCCGCTGAAGGTGTTAAAAATCCTCACCGATGAACGGACCCGCCGTCAGGTGAACAACCTGCGCCACGCCACCAACAGTGAATTGTTGTGTGAGGCCTTTTTGCATGCATTTACCGGCCAGCCGCTACCGAATGACGAAGACCTGCGTAAAGAACGTAGCGATGAAATCCCGGAAGCCGCGAAAATTTTAATGCGTGAGTTGGGTGTTGATCCCGATACCTGGGAATATTGATAAATACAGTTTTAACATGATACTCATCACTCCACTGATTCGCTTTAATTGTATTTTTAATCGTAAAGTGGAGTGAAATTAATGCCTTTTCCCGTGGGAGATGGTTTGCTTACCGCTAAAATAAGCGACTTACAGATCAACAATATGTGGAGTGAGGATGTCCGTCCTCATCTTAGTCTGTGGGAAAAAATCAAAGATTTTTTCTTTTCCATTCATCAAGAAGAAGCACTACAACTCTTATTTGATCTCTATCACCCTTCGCCAAATACTACCCCACAAAGAGTTAAAGAGATTTGGGAACAATTAAGACAGTTAGCCTCACCGGGTTATGAGAGCTGTTTTGGTTGTACCGATTCTAATCTCGATCCCAATCATTTCACCATTGATGGTACAAATTTATCGCTGCAAATAGGTACTGATGGCTACAAAGTCACTAATGATTTTACTCTAGATCTAAAGTACAGATACCAACCTAGCAATTAAGTGCCCTATAGTCAGTTGGATCATGCCAATCTCGCGACACTGACTATCATCTTTTGCTAACAACAAAAAAGGCACCCGAAGGTGCCTTTTTCATCTGACGGGCAATAATTACTTCTTAGCGCCCGGCATGCTGAAACGCTTGTTGAAGCGGTCAACACGGCCACCGGTAGCAACATCACGCTGCTTGCCAGTGTAGAACGGGTGGCATTCGCCGCACACGTCCAGATTCAGGTCATGACCAACAGTAGAGTTGATCTTGATAACGTTACCGCAAGAGCAAGAAGCAGTAACTTGTTCGTATTTAGGGTGGATACCTTGTTTCATGGAAAACCTCTATATTTAGGCCGTGTCGCTATCCAGCCCTGTTCCGCCAGACACCACACGATTGATAAATAACAATTTGATTGTTAACGAACAGCTGCGGATAAAGTAAGCAACGGTTGTTAACAGGATTTGATATCGAATTATACCAAAGGCGGCGAATCATACAGAATTTGACTAAACCGCGCAATCGAATCCGCACATTGTGAAGCACGCAGTGTAAACTGTTCAATCTTTATTTATACCCGTCATACTTCAAGTTGCATGTGCGTTGGCTGTGCTCAATAACCCGAATCACTTACTCATGTAAGCTCAGCGGGATTTTCTCGCTTGCCGCCTTCCTGCAACTCGAATTATTTAGGGTATAGGCCAATTGTACTTATTTAGACCAATTTTAGTTATTAGGATGAAAAAACATGTCCGTTGTTCAAGTGGCATTACCCGTACCGTTGGCCCGTAGCTTTGATTACCGTTTAGACAGCGCCATGGCCTGCCCGGTGGTCGGTGCTCGCGTCAGTGTGCCATTTGGTAAACGCAAAGCCATCGGAATTGTGGTGGGTATCAGTGATACCAGCACATTCCCCCTTGAACAACTGAAAGCCATTGACGCCGTTCTGGATGAGCGCAGCCTATTCCCACCCAGCTTGTGGCGCATTCTCTGCTGGGCAACCGAGTATTATCATTACCCGATAGGTGAAGTGCTGTTCCATGCTCTACCTATTCTGTTGCGCCAGGGGAAGCCTGCCCAATCTGCGCCGTTGTGGCAGTGGTTCGCAACCGAACAAGGGCGAGCCACACCACCGGAAAGCTTAAAACGCGCACCGAAGCAGCAACAAGCGCTTGCCGCATTATTGCAAAAACCGGTCTATCGCCATCAAGTTAATGAAATGGCACTCACCGAAAGCGCATTGCAGGCATTACGCAGTAAAGGGCTAATTGACCTGCGGGCGCAGGAAATCGCGACTACCGATTGGCGCAACGGCTTCGCCGTTCTGGGTGAGCGCCTGCGGCTGAATACCGAGCAGGCAACCGCCGTTGGGGCGATTCGCAGTGAAGATACCCAGTTTGCGGTCTGGCTGCTGGCTGGGGTGACCGGCTCCGGTAAAACAGAAGTTTATCTGAGCGTGCTGGAAAATATTCTGGCACAAGGCCGCCAGGCGTTGGTTTTAGTCCCTGAGATCGGCCTGACCCCACAGACTATCGCTCGTTTTCGCGAAAGGTTTAACGCCCCCGTTGAGGTGCTCCATTCAGGTTTAAATGACAGCGAGCGTTTGTCCGTCTGGCTACGGGCGCGTAACGGCGAAGCCGCAATTGTTATTGGTACCCGCTCGGCACTGTTTACGCCGTTTTCCCGCCTCGGGGTCATTATTATCGATGAAGAGCACGACAGCTCTTATAAACAACAAGAAGGCTGGCGGTATCATGCCCGGGATTTAGCCGTATTTCGTGCCCGTGAAGAAGGCATTCCTATCGTGATGGGCACGGCGACCCCGGCGCTTGAGACCCTGCACAATGTGCAAATGGGTAAATATCGCCAGTTGACGCTATCTAAACGGGCGGGGAATGCCAAACCCGCCGTACAGCATTTGCTCGATTTAAAAGGCTTGCCGCTTAAAGTTGGCCTCTCTCAGCCACTGCTAAAACGGATGAAAACCCATTTGCAGGCCGATAATCAGGTAATTTTGTTCCTGAACCGCCGTGGCTATGCTCCCGCGCTACTGTGCCATGAGTGTGGCTGGATTGCTGAATGCCAGCGCTGCGACCACTATTACACCTTGCATCAAAATCACCGTCAGTTGCGCTGCCACCATTGCGACAGCCAGCGCCCGGTGCCTCAGCAATGCCCAAAATGTGGTTCAACCCATCTGGTCTCTGTCGGTGTTGGCACTGAACAGTTAGAGAACGAACTGGCTCCTCTGTTCCCGGATACTCCCATCACTCGAATTGACCGCGATACCACCAGCCGCAAAGGCTCGCTGGAACAGCATTTGGCTGATGTCCATCAAGGGGGTGCGCGCATCTTGATTGGTACCCAAATGTTGGCTAAAGGGCATCACTTCCCTGATGTCACGCTAGTGGCCTTGCTGGATGTCGATGGCGCACTGTTCTCGGCAGATTTCCGTTCGGCGGAACGGTTTGCCCAGCTTTATACACAAGTTTCAGGTCGTGCCGGGCGCGCGGGTAAGCAAGGTGAAGTTATTTTACAAACACACCACCCCGAGCATCCACTGCTGCAAATTTTGCTGCAACAGGGCTACGATGCCTTTGCCAAACAGGCCCTAGAGGAACGTAAAAGCGTATTTTTACCGCCTTATACCAGCCATATCATCGTGCGCAGTGAAGATCACGATAACCAGCAATCCGCGCTATTCCTGCAGCAATTGCGTAATTTGCTGGAAGCCAGCCCACTCAAAGATGATGCATTGTGGATTATGGGGCCAGTGCCCGCATTGCAGGCCAAACGCAGTGGGCGCTTCCGTTGGCAATTGCTGTTACAGCACCCTTCACGGCAATTGCTACAACGGCTGATTAAAACCTCTCAGCCGCTAATCAATACATTGCCGCAGGCACGTAAGGTTAAGTGGACGTTGGATGTTGACCCAATAGACAGCTAATTCCCCGCCTTAATTAATGCCAATAACGTTGAGTAGTCTCTCTTTCACTTGGGGGATTTATTGTTTGATCTGTGCCACAAAGCAATCGATTACCCCGCTTTCTGCGAGCCAGTGCGAAAAAACCTACTTATGTCACACTTTTTATGCAAATTAGGTAACAAATTACCCCCACTATCTGTATAGAATGACGGAAAGCCTGCATTAAGCATCAGTGCTGGCTCGGAGCCAGAGCAAGGAGAAAGGCGTTGGAACATAAGAAAGAATTCACGATGGCTACCATGAAAGACGTTGCTGAAATGGCAGGTGTTTCAACTGCGACGGTGTCACGCGCACTGATGAACCCGGAAAAAGTGTCAACAGTCACCCGGCAAAAAGTGGAGCAAGCTGTTCTGGCGGTGGGTTATTCTCCTCATGCTTTGTCCCGCAATATTAAACGTAATGAATCGCGCACAATTCTGGTTATTGTACCGGATATTAGTGACCCGTTTTTTGCTGATATCATTCAAGGGATTGAGTATGCGGCAGCCCAGCAAGGTTATCTGATCTTAATTGGCGATTGCGCACAACAAACCCAGCAAGAGCGTAGCTTCGTTAACCTGATCATTACCAAGCAAATTGATGGCATGTTGTTGTTAGGTTCCAATCTGCCTTTTGATGCCAGCAAAGAAGAGCAGCGCAATTTGCCGCCAATGGTGATGGCAAACGAGTTCGCTCCTGAACTGGAACTGCCAACGGTACATATCGATAATCTGACTGCCGCTTATGAGGCGGTTAATTATCTACATGAATTGGGGCACAAACGTATTGCCTGTGTTGCCGGGCCGGAGAGTTTGCCGCTAAGCCATTATCGGCTCCAGGGCTATATTCAGGCACTGCGTCGTAATGGTATCGCTGTCGACAGTGACTATATTATGCGCGGTGACTTTAGCTATGAAGCTGGCGCAGAAACCTTTGCGGTGCTGATGGCATTGCCTCATCCCCCAACAGCAATATTTTGTCACAATGATGTGATGGCGATAGGCGCGATGTGGCAGGCAAAGAGAATGGGACTACGTATCCCGCAGGATGTCTCGCTGGTAGGCTTTGACGACCTGAAGTTGTCACAGTATTGTGATCCCCCTTTGACCACCGTGGCTCAACCACGTTATCAAATTGGTCAGCAAGCCATGTTACTATTACTTGAGCAGCTACAAGGGCATTCAGTACAAAGTGGCTCCCGGTTGTTAGACACCGAGTTAATTGTCAGGGAAAGTACTGCTGCGCCTAAACGCTAGGCAAATATTCAGGGGTTCAGTAACATGACGGACTTATTCCATCATCAAGACGCAGCGAAACGATAGTGGCACAAAGAGATTATGTAAGCCGAGGGCGCTCAGGAGCGCGGCGCAAAAGCACCAGCCGGAAAAAACGCAGTGCGCCAGCAGTATCTAAAACCGTGGTGGCGCTGGCCGTCGCGCTATTAGTGGTATTTGTTGGTGGCCTCTATTTCATCACCCACAATAAGCCGGGTGAGCTTCCGTTATTGCCCAGCCATGACCCTCGTACCGGTAATGGGTTACCGCCCAAACCGGAAGAGCGCTGGCGTTATATTAAAGAGCTGGAAAATCGCCAAATTGGTGTACCGATGCCAACAGAACCTTCTGCTGGTGGCGAAGTTAATTCCCAGACACAACTGACTAATGAGCAGCGCCAATTGCTAGAGCAGATGCAGGCAGATATGCGCCAGCAGCCAACGCAGTTATCAGAGGTTCCGTATAACCAGGGGATGCCGGTGCCACGCTCTGCTGTGACCATCAAACCACCGGTCACGACCCTGCAACAGCAGCCGCTAACACCGCCGCGCCAGACTACCGCGCCGGTACAGCAGCAGACGCAGGTACAATCGCCTGTGGCTACCCCACAGCGCGCGCAACCGGCAGCTCCGGTAACACCGGCCGTTACACCGCCGAAACCGGAGAAAGAAAAAGAGAAAGAGAAAGAAAAAGCGCAACGTTGGATGGTGCAGTGTGGTTCATTCAAAGCCATCGATCAGGCCGAATCTATCCGCGCCCAATTGGCATTTGGCGGTATCGAAAGCCGCATTACCAGCGGTGGTGGCTGGAATCGTGTGGTCCTTGGCCCTTACAGTACCAAAGCAGCCGCTGATAGTACCTTGCAACGTTTGAAAGGCGCGGGTCAATCAGGATGCATTCCCCTCGCTGTAGGGGGTTGAAAAGTAGCAATCCTCCCCCATTTATAATCTCAATATACCCCGTACTGTTTTTTGACAAACAGTACGGGGACTCATTCAGTCTGCAACGAGGGTCCGCTCGTGACAACAATTGTAAGTATACGCCGTAATGGTCATGTCGTTATTGGTGGTGATGGCCAGGTCACTCTGGGCAATACCGTAATGAAGGGTAATGCCAAAAAAGTACGCCTGCTATATCACAATAAAGTGATTGCGGGCTTTGCTGGTGGTACTGCTGATGCCTTTACGCTGTTTGAGCTGTTTGAGCGCAAACTGGAGATGCATCAAGGCCATCTGACTAAAGCGGCTGTCGAGTTAGCCAAAGACTGGCGTACTGATCGTATGTTACGCAAGCTTGAAGCACTACTGGCTGTAGCGGATGAAACAGCATCACTCATCATTACCGGCAACGGCGATGTTGTGCAACCAGAAGACGACCTGATTGCTATCGGTTCCGGTGGGCCTTATGCCCAATCTGCCGCGCGCGCGCTGTTAGACAATACTGAATTAAGTGCCAAAGATATCGTTGAGAAGTCTCTGAGCATTGCGGGGGATATCTGTATCTATACCAACCGCTTCCAAACCATCGAAGAATTAACGTATAAAGCGTAAGGATAGAGTGACATGTCTGAAATGACCCCACGCGAAATCGTCAGCGAACTTGATAGCTACATCATCGGCCAGGATAAAGCTAAACGTGCGGTGGCAATTGCCCTGCGTAACCGCTGGCGCCGTATGCAGCTCAATGAAGAGTTGCGTCACGAAGTTACCCCTAAAAACATTCTGATGATCGGTCCAACCGGTGTCGGTAAAACTGAAATTGCTCGCCGTCTGGCAAAATTGGCCAATGCGCCATTTATCAAAGTTGAAGCGACCAAATTCACCGAAGTGGGTTATGTTGGTAAAGAAGTGGATTCTATTATCCGCGATCTGACCGATGCGGCTGTGAAAATGGTTCGCCATCAATCAATTGAGAAAATGCGTTACCGGGCTGAAGAGTTAGCCGAAGAACGTATTCTGGACGTGTTGATTCCACCGGCCAAAAATAACTGGGGCCAGCCGGATGAAACACAAGAGCCATCCGCTACCCGCCAGGCTTTCCGCAAAAAATTGCGTGAAGGGCAACTGGACGACAAAGAGATTGAAATCGATCTGGCTGCTTCGCCGATGGGGGTTGAAATCATGGCACCTCCTGGCATGGAAGAGATGACTAACCAGTTACAATCTATGTTCCAGAACATCGCCGGTCAGAAACAAAAACCGCGTAAAGTCAAAATCAAAGACGCATTCAAACTGCTGATTGAGGAAGAAGGCGCGAAACTGGTCAATCCAGAAGAACTGAAACAGCAAGCAATTGATGCCGTTGAACAACACGGGATCGTGTTCATCGATGAAATCGATAAAATCTGTAAACGCGGTCAAACATCAGGCCCGGATGTGTCCCGTGAAGGGGTACAGCGTGACTTGCTGCCATTGGTCGAAGGTTGCACCGTATCAACTAAACACGGCATGGTGAAAACTGACCATATCTTGTTTATTGCCTCCGGCGCATTCCAGGTGTCCAGCCCGTCAGATCTTATCCCGGAATTGCAAGGCCGCCTGCCAATCCGCGTTGAATTGCAGGCGCTGACCACCGATGATTTCGAGCGTATCCTGACCGAGCCAAGTGCCTCATTAACCGAGCAGTACAAAGCGCTGATGGCTACTGAAGGGGTTACCGTTGAATTTACTCGCGAAGGTATCCGCAAAATTGCTGAAGCAGCATGGCAGGTTAACGAGCGCACCGAGAATATCGGTGCACGCCGCTTGCATACCGTGCTGGAGCGTTTGATGGAAGATATCTCCTATGACGCTAGCGAAAGTAATGGTCAATCCATCACTATTGATGCTGTATATGTTGGCAAGCATCTTGATGAGCTGGTAGCAGATGAAGATCTGAGTCGTTTTATCCTATAATTCGCTTTATATCTTTATGCTGGATAAAATAGTCCGCCAGGACAATATCGAGTGGGAGGCATCGCCTCCCACTGCTGTTTTTTGACAGACATAATGTTTTTAACACGCCGATATGGGCGGACCAGACTCCTAATATAATAAAATGAAGCGAAACATGAGCCTATCAACCAACACCAGCCAGACCCAGGCTTGGCTGGAAAGCCTGCGACCACGAACCCTGCCACTGGCCTTTGCCTCAATCGTTACCGGTTCAGCCCTTGCTGTCTGGCTCGATAGTTTTAAACCTGCCGTAGCACTCCTCGCCTTATTAACTGCTGGCCTGCTGCAAATTCTATCTAATCTGGCTAATGATTACGGTGATGCCATCAAGGGCAGTGATACTGAAGAGCGTATCGGGCCATTGCGCGGGATGCAAAAAGGGATGATTACCCGCCAGCAGATGAAAGTGGCGCTGATTGTTACCGTTATTCTGACGATTATTTCCGGTATCGCACTCATTGCTGTGGCCTGTGAAAAACCCAGCGATGTTTTAGGCTTTTTATTGCTTGGGTTAATGGCAATTGTGGCAGCTATTACCTATACCGTCGGTAGCAAACCCTATGGTTATATGGGGCTGGGTGATATTTCAGTACTGGTCTTCTTCGGCTGGCTGAGTGTCGCGGGGACTTACTATCTCCAGGCTGGGCACTTTGACACTATCGTGATGTTACCCGCTACGGCCTGCGGTTTACTGGCAACTGCGGTTTTGAATATTAATAATTTGCGCGATATTGAAAACGACGCAGCTAATGGTAAAAACACGTTGGCAGTGCGTTTGGGGCCGGTGGTCGCACGTTATTATCATGCCATATTAATCGCGGCAGCAATTTTGTGCCTGGCAATATTCACGCTTCAGAATTTGCATAGCTGGGCCGGTTGGATCTTTATTCTAGCCGTTCCGTTACTGGTCAAACATGCGCTGTTTGTACTGCGTGAGCCTACTGCTGCTGGTATGCGCCCAATGCTTGAGCATATGGTTAAAGCCGCATTACTGACCAACGTTCTGTTTGCTGTCGGTCTGGTATTCAGTTAATCCCAGCGGTTTGTTCTTCAAACCTTCTCCGGGCCACACCCCATAAAGGCCAGCCCGGATAAATTTAACAATTGATGATTTTGCCAACAGTAGCCAGAAAGGGATATACTTAATCTCCCAGCCGCAACCAGACGTTAATCCTATGAAATATGATACTTCCGAACTCTGTGATACCTATCATGAAGAGGTAAATGTGGTAGAACCACTGTTCTCCAATTTTGGGGGGCGCACTTCATTTGGTGGCAAGATTACTACTGTAAAATGTTTCGAAGATAACGGCTTATTGTTCGACCTGCTTGAAGAAAATGGTCTGGGCCGAGTTCTGGTCGTTGACGGCGGTGGCTCGGTGCGCCGTGCATTAATCGATGCTGAGTTAGCTGAATTGGCATTGAAAAACGAGTGGGAAGGCATTGTGGTTTACGGTGCCGTGCGTCAGGTAGACGATCTGGCGGAGTTAGATATCGGTATTCAGGCAATGGCTGCAATTCCGGTAGGTGCGGCAGATGAAGGCATTGGTGAGAGCGACATCCGTGTGAACTTTGGCGGTGTAACGTTCTTCTCTGGTGACCACTTGTACGCAGATAACACTGGGATCATCTTGTCAGAAGAGCCACTGGATATTGAATAATATCCCTCTGATTTTCATAAGAAAGGGCGATATTGATATCGCCCTTTTTGCTACTTCGTATTTGCAGTAGCTACGTGACAAGCTGCCTTCAACAACCGATTACAGTTGCATTAAGCCAGCCGGCACTTAGACTTCTTCCATCTTTCCCAACAGTGCCCGCAGACGATCCTGCCAAACATGCTGCTCTTGTTTTAGTTGCTCATTTTCGCGCACTAAGGCTTCACGGCCACCAGCAGCATCCTGAACTTCTTGGGACAGGGTGTTATTCTTCTCTTTCAGCTCTTCAATTTCCATCTGTAGCAAAGTGATGGTATCAATCGCCTGCTGAACTTTAACTTCCAATTTCTCAAATACTTCAAATGACATTCTTCGGTCCCCTTATGGTAGCAAGGCGTACATCTTTTGGTCGCAGTCATCATTCTTAGCCGACGTCGCCGTATTAACTAAGTCACCGTATCTACTGAGCTGACCCTCGGCAGATGAAACTGCTGTGAATACTTATCGCGCTATATATCCATCGAACTAGGTGTAACAAGCGCTATGTTCTAACGCGTTCCTTTGCAGAGGCAACGCAGCTTGATAAAAACGATGCTCTTGATAAACCGATTGTATGTAGCCAGCCCCCCCCTGTCTAGCGCCATACCGGTACAAACCACACTCTGTAGCAATTTCGTGTCAGTAACTATCAGCAAAAACCGAAAAACCGCTATGACCCATCCTGTAAAGTTATACATGCCTTTAACAACTGATAGCGAAACCACTGGTCTGATCACACTTTCAAAGTCCCTTAACAGCCTTGAATAACGCGAAATCGCTCATTTTTATGACACACCACACACATTTTGATTTCGCTATTTCTCGTTTGTGCTCGTTAACGATAAATTTACATCACTCCCTTCGCGGTTCGAAGGGCAAAAATAAGAAATACCCTATAAATCTCTGTCTGTAGGACATCTACTATGAGCCAAACCGCTAGTTCGACGTTGAAGGGCCAGTGTATTGCGGAGTTTCTCGGTACCGGTCTGCTGATCTTTTTTGGTGTAGGCTGCGTTGCTGCATTGAAGTTGGCTGGAGCCAGTTTTGGGCAGTGGGAAATCAGTATCATTTGGGGCCTGGGTGTTGCCATGGCCATCTATTTGACAGCAGCAATCTCAGGTGCACATCTTAATCCGGCCGTAACCATTGCATTGTGGTTATTCGCTTGTTTCGATCGCCGTAAAGTTCTCCCTTACATTGTGGCGCAGGTTGCCGGCGCATTTTGCGCTGCCGCGTTAGTGTACGGCCTCTATTACAACCTGTTTGTCGATTTCGAACAAACGCACCAAGTGGTTCGCGGTAGTGCCGAGAGCCTGAATCTGGCCGGAATCTTCTCAACTTATCCAAATCCTCATATTTCTGTGTTCCAGGCCTTCCTGGTTGAAACAGTGATTACTGCCATTCTGATGTGTCTGATTCTGGCACTGACCGATGATGGTAATGGTATTCCACGCGGCCCACTGGCTCCTCTACTGATTGGTATCTTGATTGCCGTTATCGGTGCATCTATGGGTCCATTGACTGGGTTTGCATTGAATCCAGCACGTGACTTTGGTCCAAAGGTATTTGCTTATCTGGCAGGTTGGGGCGAAATTGCCTTCACTGGCGGGCGTGATATTCCTTACTTCCTGGTCCCTATTTTCGGGCCTATCGTCGGTGCATTACTTGGTGCTTTCGGTTATCGCGCCCTGATTGGCCGCCATTTACCGTGCGATGTCTGCGTGGTTGATGATGAAGAAACCACGGTAACGACCACAGAACGTAAAGCATAAATAATAGATACTACCCAATAGATTTACGGCAACTTAAAAGTAGGCTAACTATGACAACTGAAAATACTACTCAAAAGAAATACATTGTTGCGCTTGATCAGGGAACCACCAGCTCCAGAGCCGTGGTGCTGGATCATGATGCCAATATCGTGAGTGTTTCTCAGCGCGAATTCACTCAAATTTACCCGAAAGCCGGTTGGGTTGAACATGACCCGATGGAAATCTGGGCGACGCAAAGCTCAACACTGGTTGAAGTGCTGGCAAAAGCCGGTATCAGTTCTGACGAAATCGCCGGTATCGGTATTACCAACCAACGTGAAACAACCATTGTTTGGGATAAAGTAACTGGGAAACCAGTGTATAACGCCATTGTTTGGCAATGCCGTCGTACTGCTGATATCTGCGAAAAACTGAAAAAAGAAGGACTGGAAGAGTACATCCGTTACAACACCGGCCTGGTGGTCGACCCTTACTTCTCCGGCACCAAAGTGAAATGGATCCTTGATAACGTCGAGGGTGCCCGTGAGCGCGCTGAACGCGGTGAGTTACTGTTTGGTACGGTGGATACTTGGTTGGTATGGAACATGACCCAAGGCCGCGTACACGTTACGGATTACACAAACGCATCACGTACCATGATGTTTAATATCCGTACCAAAGAGTGGGATGACCGTATGCTGAAAGCGCTGAATATTCCGCGCGCTATGCTGCCTGAAGTCCGTCCATCCTCAGAAGTTTACGGCCAGACCAACATTGGTGGTAAAGGCGGGACCCGTATTCCAATCGCAGGGATCGCGGGTGACCAGCAAGCGGCCTTGTTCGGTCAACTTTGTGTACAACCCGGTATGGCCAAAAATACCTACGGAACCGGCTGTTTCCTGTTGATGAATACCGGTACAGAAGCCGTTCAGTCTACTCATGGCCTGCTGACTACTATTGCCTGCGGCCCACGAGGTGAAGTTAACTATGCACTGGAAGGCGCGGTATTTATTGGCGGCGCATCTATCCAGTGGCTGCGTGATGAGCTAAAACTGATCAGTGATGCTACCGACTCCGAATATTTCGCCACTAAAGTGAAAGACAGCAACGGCGTATACGTAGTGCCAGCGTTCACCGGCCTCGGCGCCCCTTATTGGGACCCGTATGCCCGAGGTGCGATTTTCGGCCTAACACGTGG
Source organism: Yersinia sp. 2542 StPb PI (assembly GCF_048593855.1). Lineage (NCBI taxonomy): Bacteria > Pseudomonadati > Pseudomonadota > Gammaproteobacteria > Enterobacterales > Yersiniaceae > Yersinia > Yersinia sp. 2542 StPb PI. Next base: position 8,337 of record NZ_JAZGQA010000023.1, on the reverse strand, counting down.
GGTTAACAGTAACCACATTATCCGTGCAACCCTTGAATCGATTGCTTACCAGACGCGTGATGTACTGGATGCGATGCAGGCAGATGCCGGCGAACGTCTGAAATCACTGCGTGTGGACGGTGGTGCGGTGGCGAATAACTTCCTGATGCAGTTCCAGGCCGATATTCTGGGTACCCGCGTTGAGCGCCCAGCGGTTCGTGAAAGTACCGCTCTCGGTGCTGCGTTCCTGGCAGGTCTTGCGACTGGCTTCTGGAGTGATCTGGATGAAGTGAAAAGCAAAGCAACGATTGAACGCGAATTCCGCCCAGGGATTGAAACCACTGAACGTGATGTTCGCTACCGTGGCTGGAAGAAAGCCGTGGCACGTGCCCAGGCATGGGAAGAACACGAAGAGTAACGGCCCGCTTGTTTTACACTGTTTTTGTAAACCAAAGGCGCCATCATCCCTGATGGTGCCTTTTTATTGTGAAAAATCTCATCCCGCCAAAAGACACCCCTACGGCTTTACTTCGCAAAGATGGTAGAATTCCTGCTTACATCCTTCTTCTATTACCCTAAATAATTCGAGTTGCAGAAAGGCAGCAAGCGAGAAAAGCCCCAAGAGCTTACATTAAGTAGGTGACTGGGATGACAAATCTGCTTGCAGCGGCCTCGCCTTGCGAGGCCCATGGACGGGCCGAGTAACGAGCGTAGCCAACACACATGCAGCTTGAAGTATGACGGGGATACAGGTCTAACCATGAAACGTGAACTAGCCATCGAGTTTTCCCGTGTCACCGAAGCTGCCGCGCTGGCAGGCTATAAGTGGCTGGGCCGGGGCGATAAGAATGCCGCCGACGGCGCTGCCGTACGGGCCATGCGTATTATGCTCAATCAAGTCAATATTGATGGGCAGATTGTTATCGGTGAAGGTGAAATCGATGAAGCACCGATGCTGTTTATCGGTGAAAACGTGGGGACCGGTCAAGGTGATGCTGTTGATATTGCGGTTGACCCGATTGAAGGCACCCGTATGACAGCCATGGGCCAGGCAAATGCGCTGGCAGTGCTGGCAGTGGGAGATAAAGGGACATTTTTACATGCCCCGGATATGTACATGGAAAAGCTGGTGGTTGGACCGGGAGCCAAAGGGGCTATCGACCTTAACCTACCGCTGGAACAAAACCTGCGCAATATCGCCATCAAGCTCAATAAACCCTTGAGTGATTTAACTGTTATCACGCTGGCTAAACCACGCCATGACGGTATCATCGCTGAAATGCAGCAACTTGGGGTGAAAGTGTTTGCCATTCCAGATGGCGACGTGGCAGCGTCCATTTTGACCTGCATGCCAGAAAGCGAAGTCGATGTGATGTACTGCATCGGTGGTGCGCCTGAAGGTGTCATTTCTGCTGCGGTGATCCGTGCACTGGATGGCGATATGCAAGGCCGCTTGTTGCCACGCCATCAAGTTAAGGGCGATAACGAAGATAACCGCCGTATGGGTGAACAAGAATTGATACGTTGCAAATCCATGGGTATTGAAGCAGGTAAGGTGCTGTTATTGGGGGATATGGCCCGTAATGACAATGTGATTTTCTCTGCAACCGGTATTACCAAAGGCGACTTGCTGGAAGGGATTTATCGTAAAGGCAACATGGCGACCACTGAGACACTGCTGATCCGGGGTAAATCCCGCACTATCCGCCGTATCCGTTCGACCCATTTTCTTGATCGCAAAGACTCAGCATTACACGAGTTCTTGCTGTAAACCGCCCCGTGAATCTTTTTCGTCCTCTTTGAGCAAAAAATAAAACGGGTACCGCATTAAATCAGTACCCGTTTTTATCTGCCGACTTAAGCATGATGCTCTTGTGGTTGCATCCGATGAGATAACGGCCACCAGCACAGCAAAATCAGAATTGCCATGGCAAACATCAGTAGCCCCAAACTAAATTGCCCGGTTTGTGGCAGCATAGCTGACAACCAGGTAGCCAATCCTGATCCCATATTCTGCAATCCCCCCACTAATGCCCCTGCCGCACCGGCCAGGTATGGAAACGGCTCCATGGCACCGGTAGTTGCCAGTGGGAACAGCATTCCGGCACCAAAGAAGAATAACGCTGCCGGTATCACCAGCGTCCAGATATTCATGATGCCGAACCAACCAGGGATCCACATCATCAACCCGGCCAGCAAGCAACTAATAACCGAATGCCACATCAGGCTGTGAAAGGTTTTACCCTCGCGCCCGGCATACCATGCACCGAAAAATGCGGCGGGGATCGGCAGAATAAACAGAATACTGACCATCATACCGCTCAGCCCCAGCACACCCCCCATCAACACGCCGGCACTGGCTTCAAATACGGCAATCCCGGCCAACGCTCCAATCAACATGATTAAATAGCAGCTAAAGGCCCGGTCAGAGAGTAACAGGCGGAAGCTGGCCAACATTCGCCGCTTTTCAGTTTGCTGTGGCCGAGTCTCCGGCAACCAGCGGAACATACAAAACGCCACCCCACCACACAGAAATAGCAAGAACGCATAGCAAGCGCGCCAGCCAAATAGACTGGCCAGCACTCCGCCGATAACCGGTGCCATTAAAGGGCTGACTAAAATACCCATATTTAACATGCTGTTGGCGTAGCGTAGCGCCGTGCCGGCATATAAATCCCGTGGCATGGTGCGTGCCATCACACCTGCAACTCCCGTCCCCATCCCCTGCAAAGCGCTGGCAGCAACCAACATGGTCAGGCTATCCGCCAGCCAAGCCCCAAGCGCGCCCAACATGAATATCATCATACCGACCAGAATCACTGGCCGGCGACCAACCCGGTCTGATAGCGGGCCATAAATCAATTGTGAAAAACCATAGGTCAATAGATACGCTGCCATCACGCGCTGCACCACTCCGGTGCGAACCGATAAATCACGGGCGATATCCGAGATAACCGGCACATAAATGGTTTGCGCCATCTGACCAACGGCAACCAGGAGGATCAACATAACCAGCAGGTGGAAATTTTCTATTTTTCTCATTGTCTTAACTAGTCTATTAGCCGGACTACGTGCCACATTGATATTGAAAAAGTGACACACCTCACTATTGGCGCATAAGCTAACAAATCTAGGAATTTTAGCGAGCCAGCACGACATATTGCTAAACAGCCAACTGGCAGATAAAAATACCATGGGCGTAAAGTAAACTGTCCATCTCGACAGGGACCGGTATTCCCCAGTAGATAAAACAGGACATAACATTTAATCGATAATACTTTTCAGCTAGATACCATAAAATATCGCCATCGCTTTAGGCATCACTTCAGATAAGCATATGACGGGAAAAGAATTATGGCTGAATGGGTTAGTGGCAAGATTACTCACATCGAACGCTGGACAGATTCTCTGTTTAGTATTCGGGTCAATGCGCCAATTGACCCCTTTACTGCCGGTCAATTTGCCAAGCTGGCGTTAGATATTAATGGTGAGCGAGTGCAACGGGCTTATTCGTATGTCAATGCACCGAGCGACGAAAATCTGGAGTTTTATCTGGTCACAGTACCGGAAGGCAAACTCAGCCCACGGCTGGACCAGTTGCCCGTAGGCGGTGAAGTGATGGTCACCAAGCAAGCGGCGGGCTTCTTTGTGCTAGAAGAGATCCCCGATTGCGATACCTTGTGGATGCTAGCCACCGGCACCGCGATTGGCCCCTATCTGTCAATTTTACAGGAAGGGCGTGATTTAGAACGCTTCCAAAATCTGGTGTTGGTCCATGCGGCACGTTTCGCCCGTGACCTCAGCTACCTGCCACTGATGCAACAACTTGAACAGCGCTACAACGGCAAGTTACGTATCCAAACAGTGGTGAGCCGTGAGGAGTCCCACGGTTCATTGACAGGCAGAGTTCCGGCATTGATTGAGAATGGCTCACTGGAAGCGGCTGTCGGCCTGAAAATTGACGCGCATGACAGCCATGTAATGCTATGCGGTAACCCGCAGATGGTGCGAGATACTCAGCAGTTGCTGAAAGAGCAGCGCGAGATGCGAAAACATTTGCGCCGTAAACCGGGGCATATGACCAGCGAGCAATATTGGTAATAAAAAGTGAACCAAGGGTTGGCATGTTGCCCTTGGTTCAGTTTAGATAGCAAGGTGCAGGTGTTATTGCGCCTTCTCCGCCAAATATTTCACGGGCACCGCTTCGGGGCCAAAACGGTTATTCCCCTCGGTACCGACAAAAGCACCACAATCAATAAACATCATGACGATAATAAGCGTAGGGATGAAACGCCCTACCCCCCACTGCCAGATAGGTGCCAACATCTGCCAATTACCGGCCATCAGCATCCAGGCCAGTACCACCAAAAATGCCCACCAACCGGCTTTATTACGGTCATGAAGCCGTTTAACCACCACTGCCGCCGTTGGCCACAGCAAAAAAACAATCGCAAAAGCCGCAGTCTGAATAGGTAACCAATCCTTACCTGCCAGCGTAAAAACAACCAGCATTGCCAACAGCCACAAACCAATCCAGATCCAAAAGTCCCGCCGCCCGATACGGCCTTTAAACGAGAAACACCACTGCTGTATTGTCATCAATGAACCGATCCATTTACCTGATATAATTTACAGTTGATATATACTCAATAGAGTACCCCAATGCCGCAACTAACCTATAATCTTTGCAGTGAATTTTGACAATCACCCTCAATTACCGCTTTAATCCCCTACACACACTTCTAACGACGGCATAAGTCATGAGAAAAGAGAGAGTCGCGATACTGGCAATACTGCTGCTAATAGCAACAGTTAGCCGCGCTCATGCCGACCCCGCAGACGACAGCGGTCAGCCAACGGAAGAGGCTCAGCCGACCGCGCCTTATCTACTTTCTGGCGCGCCGACTTTTGATTTAACACTGGTCAAATTCCGTGAAAGCTATAACCGCACGAACCCAACACTGCCTCTCAGTGAGTTTCATGCGATTACAGTAAAAGATGATCTGCCCCCACTGACTCGGGCTGCCAGTAAGATTAATGAGAATCTCTATGCTTCGACCGCACTGGAGAAAGGTACCGGTAAGATTAAGACCTTACAAATTACCTATTTGCCGATAAAAGGGAGTGAAGAGAAAGCGGCCCGACTAGTGGCTGTCAATTATATGGCAGCCCTGATGCGCCAGTTTGAGCCCACACTCACGCTCCAGCAAAGTCTCGATAATGTGCAGCAACTGCTGACACAAGGTAAAGGTTCGCCTTTCTATGCCCATCCCGTTGGCGCAATTCGCTATGTGGTAGCGGATAACGGCGAAAAAGGGCTAACTTTCGCTGTTGAACCGATTAAGCTGTCACTATCTGAAGCATAGTCTTGCCGCAATTAATGACGAAAAGCAAAGCCATTGCCACTAATCATCTCTATACTGTTGGACAGGTAAACTGCCTGTCGGGCAGTCATTATTATTGACCCTCGCGTCCCCTTGTTGGAGGAAGAAACATGCGTCATCCATTAGTTATGGGTAACTGGAAGCTGAACGGTAGCACTAACATGGTCAAAGAGCTTATCGCTGGCCTGCGTACAGAACTGAGCACCGTTGACGGTTGTGGTGTTGCTATTGCCCCACCGACTATCTATCTGAATCAAGCTAAGCACGAGTTGGCAGGTAGCCGCATCGCTCTGGGTGCACAGAATGTTGATGTGAACCTGTCTGGCGCATTTACCGGTGAAACCTCTGCTGACATGCTGAAAGATATCGGTGCACAGTACATCATCATCGGTCACTCTGAGCGCCGTACTTATCACAAAGAAAGTGATGAATTCATCGCCAAGAAATTTGGCGTTCTGAAAGAAGCCGGTCTGATCCCTGTTTTGTGTATCGGTGAATCCGAAGCAGAAAACGAAGCGGGCCAAACTGAAGCAGTCTGCGCCAAACAACTGAATGCGGTGCTGACTACTTTGGGCGTAAAAGCGTTCGAAGGCGCAGTCATTGCTTATGAACCAATTTGGGCAATCGGTACTGGCAAATCAGCCACTCCGGCACAGGCTCAGGCAGTTCATAAATTCATCCGTGACCATATCGCGAAACAAGATGCCGCGGTTGCAGCACAAGTTATCATTCAGTACGGCGGTTCTGTTAACGACAAAAACGCAGCAGAGCTGTTCACCCAGCCTGATATCGATGGCGCACTGGTTGGCGGCGCATCACTGAAAGCAGATGCTTTTGCGGTTATCGTGAAAGCAGCAGCGAAAGCTAAAAAAGCCTGATTTAGGTTTTAAGCTACTGATTAAGCTGGGGCAGATAATGTTCCGGCTTTTTTATTGATATCTTCGTGAAGTGCTGTTTTATACAGTTCAATTCCACCATCACCTATCGAGCCGAGAAATTTGCTTATCTCCGCGCATTTTCCTGCAATATTATCAAGATCACATTCAACATAAGTCTTTTTCTGCGTATCAAAAAAATGAATCAGTTTACTGTCTTTAAATTTAATCACATTACAGACATGGCCTTGTGTCGCCCCTGGTAAGAAGCGCCATAAGGCTGGTCGATAGATAACAAGGATGCCGTTTAATGCATCATCAGGCTGAGATTTTCGTAACTCAGAAATCAGTTCAGTAACAGAACAGCAACTTTCAGTTGGTAGCCCCATTTTTCCCTTTACATCCGCTCCTCTCAATTCTGGCATTGCAAGATATACATTATTCTTCTCGAATGTCTCAGCAACGGCTGTTGCACAAGAGGCACAATTAGTTTGACCAAAACCATGGATACCCAATAACGCAAGCAAAGCCGCCAAAGGCCGTAACAATAGTGGTGGTTTACCGTCGCAATTGACTTTGTTTAATAAATAGTTTTCTAAGTACTCTTTTATGGTGCCAAAGCGGGAAAAGTTCTCAGGCTTTATCCCTTCGGGATCTTTCCTGTTTTCTATTACTTTGGGGGATATACAGGTATAGTTATTGTCTTGTATGACTGGTTGTTGTTGTATAACTTCGAATGAATCATCAGCTGACTCATTGTCCACTCGTAATGATAAAGCGCCACTCCCTCTTGTTAAGCTTGGTTCTGAGCTTGAAGCCGAATATTGAGTATTTTGTGAACCCACAGTAGAAATCGTATTAGTAATCATATATGCCCCTATAAATTACCCAGCCTTATTAGCTTATCTGACTAAATAACGCATTCAGTACCAGTTGGCGAATCGGAGCGTTTTTATCTGTAAAAAAGGAAACATTTATGAAAACAAATACGGAATTAATACAGCCAATATAACAAAACGCCCGCAAAACTAACTTACGGACGTCCGGTTAGATAAAACGGTTATCGCTTACTTATTTCGTCAAATATGCCACCAGTGGCGAAATGTGTCTGCTGTGCTTTCGTCCAGCCACCGAACACTTCATCGATAGTAAACAACTTCAATTTCGGGAACTCGTTGGCGAATTTAGCCGCCACTGCCGGATCCCGTGGCCGATAGTAATTCTTGGCAGCAATAGTCTGGCCTTCTGGCGAATAGAGGTATGTTAAGTAAGCATCCGCCACTTCCCGGGTACCACGCTTATCAACCACTTTATCCACTACAGATACCGTCGGTTCAGCCAAAATAGAGACACTTGGCGTGATGATATCAAACTTGTCTTTACCTACTTCATTCACCGCCAGCAGAGCTTCGTTCTCCCAGGCAATCAGCACATCGCCAATACCGCGCTCAACAAAGGTATTCGTGGCACCACGCGCGCCTGAGTCCAACACTTCCACATTCTTATACAGCGTTTTAACGAATTCCTGCGCTTTAGCCTGATCATTATTGTTGTGTTCTAACGCATAACCCCATGCCGCCAGATAGTTCCAACGCGCGCCACCCGAGGTTTTCGGATTAGGTGTAATGACCGAAATTCCTGGTTTCACTAAATCTGACCAGTCATGAATCTGTTTCGGGTTCCCTTTACGCACCAGGAACACGATAGTTGAGGTATACGGCGCAGAGTTATCAGGCAGGCGCTTAATCCAGTTTTTATCAATACGACCACGCTCAGCAATAGCATCGACATCATATGCCAGTGCTAATGTCACCACATCAGCTTCAATACCATTAATAACCGAGGTCGCCTGCTTACCGGAACCGCCATGTGATTGACGCACCGTCACCTTATCACCGGTTTGCTGTTGCCAATGCTTACTGAATGCCTGGTTATATTCCTGATAGAATTCACGTGTCGGATCATATGACACATTCAGTAGTTGGATATCTTTTGCCATGGCACCTGATGCCAGCAGCAGTAATGACAGACCTACACCCCATTTACGCATTGACCCGCTCCCATAAATATTGTTATTAATTAAATAGTTATTAACCTAT
>NZ_JAZGQA010000239.1:0-5909 GCF_048593855.1 Yersinia sp. 2542 StPb PI | reverse complement strand
GGATGTTTAATACTACAGGGACTAAATGTAAAGGCATTAATAAATAGCCCCACTTAATCTAAGTGGGACTTTATGCTATTATTTTGTCTTAGTTTTTGGCTGTCTGATCAGTGGTGGTAGTATTCTGGCCCTGGCTGATAGAGTAGGTCCCTTTATAGCTATCACTGTCGCCGATATTTGCCATTGAAACAGTTGGTGCCAGGATTGCTGCGATAAGTGCGATTGCTGCGATGGTAGTTTTCATAATAAATTCTCTTCTATTTGTGTATGTGAAAGCGGGTTGCTTTCGATAGGAATAATGTTACTCCGATCACATAATTTGAATACTAAAGAGAATCGTTCATCTTGTTCAAAAAAAATGAATGAATAAGGGCGATGGACCCTTTATTGTAATGAGCATAATTTATCACTGCACAGAAACAAGAGGCGTGCGGTTGCACAACTCGCTAACTATTGATGAGTTTCATCTGCTTTACCGTTGCTCAACAGGGTACTTACGCAGGCATATCAATGAATGAGGAAAGTGGTCTTCTAAAATCTTCAGGATGTGGCGATAACGCCACTGTTCGTAAATGGCGATTACAGATAAACCATATCTCATCGCGGTCATTAGACAATATATAGTAAGCATCTGAGGTTTCTGATGGATTGAATAGACCTAATGCCCGATAGGCAGATGTTTCATTAAAGCCGCTCTGAAGTGGTAGTGGCCTTGGCCCATTGTCCATTTCACTGACTCTTAGATACAGCCCTTGTTCCAGCCACACCATCAGATAACCTCAAATTAAGTAAATTTACATTAATTATAGTGCACAAATATTTATGATTTATAAGACTCGTCTGTTAATCAAAAAAGAGGGGCAAGTGAAGTGAGTTTCCCCATTGACTCCCTATCATCCTGGGGGCAGGACAACTCAGCGTAGGTCGTTAAATTTTACGACGACAAGATATTGATAGCCTCATTAGGCCATTCCACTTATACGTGGCAGAATATAAAAAAATAAATACAACTATTTCACCTGAGATGACAAATAGATAAATATGGATCGTTCACGCTTACTCAAGTTCCTGCTGCCTTATCTGTGGCCTAAAAATAACCCTAAGCTTCGCTATTATTTGGTTGCTGCGGTGATATTTATGGTGGTTTCCAAGGTTAGTACCACTCTGGTCCCACTGGCCTATAAGGCAATGGTTGATACATTAAGCAGTGAAAACGCCAAGATGCTGGCTATTCCAATCGGTTTCATTATTGCATACGGCATCGCCAGAATTAGCGCCTCCTTATTTGAGGAACTGCGAAACGTGATGTTTGTACATGTTAGCCAGAATGCGACTCGGTTACTCGGCTTACGGGTATTTAAACAATTGCATGAGCTAAGTTTGCGCTTTCATCTGGACCGACAAACCGGTGGTTTATCACTGTCAATTGAGCGCGGAACTCAAGCCGTTGCTACTGTACTTTCGCGCTTGCTGTTCTCTATCTTCCCAATTTTGTTTGAAATAACACTGGTTTCGTTGATCATGTGGCATCTATTAGATGGCTGGTTTGCGATCGCGATTTTGGTGACGGTTGGGTGCTATATCTTGTTTACGGTTATGGCCGTCAGTTGGCGAACCCGCTTCAGGCGTGAGCTAAATAAAGCCAATGCCGATGCTAACACTAAGTCTATCGACAGCTTGCTCAATTATGAAACAGTGAAATATTTTGGTAATGAAGCGTTTGAAGCGCAGCGTTTCAACACCTCACGGCAACTTTATGAACATGCGGCAATCAAAAATCAATTCAGTTTTACTGCATTGAGCCTTGGACAGACTGCAATAATCTCAATTGGATTGGTCGTCATGATGGCGATGGCGGCGCAAGGTATCACGCAGGGCAACATGACTATCGGTGATTTCGTATTAGTTAATGCCTATCTGCTTCAGTTATATCAACCACTTAATTTCTTTGGGTTTATCTATTCTGAGATCAGACAAGCCCTGATTGATATGGAAAATATGCTCGATCTACTGATGGTTAAGAAAGAAGTGACTGACAGACCAGATGCATTACCTTTGAAACTGACACAAGGTGAAGTCCGTTTTGAGTCGGTCAGCTTTGGTTATGACCCTCGCAGACCTATTCTGGATAACGTGAGTTTCAGCATCCCTGCGGGTAAAACAGTCGCTGTAGTGGGGGCCTCTGGTGCGGGGAAATCAACGCTTTCACGGTTATTGTTCCGTTTTTATGATGTGACGGGCGGCGCGATTTATATTGATAATCAGGATATTCGGGCGGTTACCCAGTCAAGTTTGCGCGAAGCGATTGGCATTGTACCGCAGGATACCGTGCTGTTTAATGACACATTGCGTTATAACATCGCTTATGGCAGAACGTCTGCAACTTTTGCAGAGATAGAACGCGCGGCAAAACTGGCACATATCCATAAATTTATTACCAGCCTGCCAGATGGGTATGATACGCGGGTAGGGGAACGGGGGTTGAAGCTTTCCGGTGGCGAAAAACAGCGGGTAGCCATTGCGCGCACTATTCTCAAAAACCCCGCAATATTGGTATTCGATGAAGCAACCAGTGCGTTAGATACGCAAACTGAGCGCGAAATTCAGGCTCATCTACGAGAAGTTAGTCGCGACCATACTACGTTGGTGATTGCCCATCGCCTATCAACAATCATTGATGCGGATGAAATTATTGTATTGGATGCCGGCGCAATTGTAGAGCGAGGCCGCCACGACGCGCTATTACTGACCAATGGGCGTTACGCCGCTATGTGGCAAAATCAATATCATGAGGAGGAGCAACTCGTAGTGTAACTCGCCGCCCGTAAGGGTTATTCAAAAGAGTGCATTAAGATGAAGGTGCCCTCGCTTCTTTGGTATCGGTTGATTTGTGGAACCAATTCTCTGAAATGCGCAGTGGCACAATGTATGTCTAAAGCGGCTTGATCTGGCCATTCCTCAACAAAAATAAAATGGCCTGGGTCTTTATGGTTGATACATAAGTCATAGGATATGCAAAGTGGTTCACGCTTTGTACTGGCCACTAATTGTTTATACAGCGGCATAACATCGATAATGTGTTCCGGTTTTATAAAATCTTGGGCAATAACTTTTAGCATTTTTTACTTATGTAACCTCGATTCAATAGAGATAAATAACGCGCGGTGCCAGAAAATGTTATGTAGAGACCGCTCTCTGGCAATTGTCTCATTGTTGGATGATGGCTACGCCCCGGTAAAGTAGGTATAAGCGAATACCGCCAGTGCAATGGCTATCATAATCATGGTTGTCTTTCTCATTCCTGCTCCGATTCTGTGGTCTGTTTTTGTTTTGAGGTTAATCCAACAAGATAACGGAAAATAGCTTAAAAGACACTGATGTGCAGTTCAATATAAGAAATGATCCCTGCGAAAAATTGATCTGTGGATGGCATCGCTGTCACCCCAGCGATGCTATTTAAGTATGGTATTACCTGTGCTGCCAAAAATAGTGATAGATAGTTTCAATTGAAGTAAACATACGCATGTCATTTTTAGTGATCTTGTTCACGGTGTTGATGTGATGATTTGTGTTAATTATATTTGTGTGGTAGCGAAGTAGGGGGTGTGAAATGTCAGCACTAGAGAAACTGGTTTCTGAATATTGCCATACCAGCCTGGACTTTGTGGCATCCACGGTTGCTTTTATGGAAAGCCAAAAGAAGAACATTGATGTTGATGAAGTTGAGGCCAACCTTTCGTTGGACGAACGAGACTATTTCCACGAAAGATTAGCGCATTACAGGGGCATATACCGGCCTTTGTAACAGTGCCTCAATGCTAAATAAGCCGCCTAAGGGCGGCTTATTCGATCATGATATGCCATTCTCACCAAGCAAATCGGTGATTACGCCTGCCTGGTGGCGAGGATCACACTCGATGCTTTAAAAAGAGCAGTTACCTCACTTCTTGCTGCCAACGCCATTTCCTCAAGACTTTCATTGGTAATCACTGAAATAAGTGCCAGCCCGTTGGCGGTAACGGCTTGAACCACAGAAAATAGAGATATTTACTGCTCAAAAAACATTCAAGTAAGCTAAGGTTAATACAGGCCATACACTGACTGTGGAGCCTGTTATGTACCATAAAATAGACGGCAGCGAATACCAACGTATCTTCGTGGTTGGAGATATTCATGGCTGCTATAAAAAACTGATGGATGCCTTGGAACGTGTTCAGTTTGAGCGTTCGACTGATTTACTGGTCTCTGTCGGAGACTTGGCTGATCGGGGTTTACAGAATATTGAATGTTACGAACTGCTTAATAGCCACTGGTTTTATGCGGTGCGTGGTAATCATGAACAGATGGCAATTGATGTGTTAGCGGGTGGAGAGGTTGACACTTGGATAGCAAATGGTGGGCGATGGTTTTTTTTACTAGATGTAAGTAATAAACATCTGGTAGAACAACTCATTAGGCGGGCAGAACAATTACCTTTAATTATTGAGGTTAACACTGACCAGGCGAAATATGTTGTTGCTCATGCTGATTATCCTTCAGATGAATATGTCTACGGCAAAGCTGTTAGTGAGCAATTAGTGCTCTGGAACCGTAAGCGTCTTAACGCATCGATGAAAGGGGAAAACCACGAAATTGTAGGGGCAGATAAATTTATCTTCGGCCATACACCGCTGGTGAAACCCTCACTATTTAAAAATCAGCTTTATATCGATACCGGTGCGGTATTTGGCAATACGCTAACCGTGATTCAAATCCAGTAGCCGATCAACCCCACTGCTACCTTCTTAACGACCTCAAGACGAGATGCAACCAGGCATAATCAAAAGCTCTGGCTGGCCTATTATCACGCTTGGTCGGCCAGCCGATAGCAATTAAAATGAGATAAAGCGGGATGTGTACTTATTGAGTAATAGAATACGCGACAATAATACAGAAGCAGCAAATACTGACAGTAGTAACGTAAATCTCAGCGTGACGTCGGATAAGTTATATGCACTGGCAATGAAATAGAAAATTCCATCATGCAGTATATACACCCCGATCATTGAGGGGCTGATATAGGCCAATGTTTTCTTTATCCATTGGTGTTTAGTGTCAAAGTTATCAAATATGACAAATAAACATAAACTTAGTATTAAAACGTGTAAGTTATCAAGGAAATAACCTGCATTCACTGTTTTATATACATGTATCGACATAAAACTTTCGTAAAAATACATTGAGATTGCTGTTGGCAGCAGCAGCACTTTAGCGATGAGACGCACTCTCGGTAACTTGGTTATTTTCTGGCATATCTTTGAGCAGAGGAACCTACCGGTTATATAATAGAAAACCCAAGTCCATAATCTAAAATATTGTGGGAAATCAATTAAATATGGCCTTTCAGTGAAGGCGCTGATCAGATCGATCGTAATCGAGAAAATAACCAGGCACGAAAGGGTTATGATGGCCGTTCTGTTACTTTTCAAAACCTTCGAGATTAGCGGGTTAAGCAGATAAATAATGGCAATGCTGAACAAAAGCCAACTTTGCAGGAAATACCCTCGTTTGAAGCCATCCTCATTGATAAAATAGAAAAGGACGTTCCAAAAGATAATAATCGTTATTATAGATTTTAATTTACTGAGGATATCCTTTTGATCTATCTCATCATTAGAGTCGATATAACCGATGATCATGAAAAATAATGGGGTAGCAATAATCGATAAAAAGTACAGAACACTCATTACTTCGCCGCCTAAAAAACACTGGTCAGTACAGGTTTTACTTGCAGAGTAGAAAGTAACGGCAGAAAAGCAGCTTAACGTTTTTAGGGCATGTAAACCGACGTTTCTCATAAAGTAGTTTGACTTAAAATAAGGTTAAATGAGAGATGCAGCTTCATAGGGTGTATGGTTTGCATCAGAACC
>NZ_JAZGQA010000238.1:0-5960 GCF_048593855.1 Yersinia sp. 2542 StPb PI | reverse complement strand
TTCAGGCTAAATCCCTGACCCAAGCGGAAAGCCAAATCCTGTTTAGCTCTATCGTGCGAGGTGAACTGGAAGCGAGCCAATTGGCGGCGGCGTTAATCAGTATGAAAGTACGCGGTGAAACGCCTGCCGAAATAGCTGGCGCCGCGCAAGCCTTATTGGCGGATGCACAGCCCTTCCCGCGCCCGGATTACCTGTTCGCCGATATCGTTGGTACCGGGGGTGACGGCACTAACAGTATCAATATCTCTACCGCCAGCGCCTTTGTTGCCGCCAGTTGCGGCGTAAAAGTGGCCAAGCATGGCAATCGCAGTGTTTCCAGCCGTTCCGGTTCATCAGACTTGCTGGCCGCATTTGGTATTCGCCTGGACATGAGCGCGGAACAATCCAGATTAGCCTTAGATGAGTTAGGAGTTTGTTTCCTGTTTGCCCCGCAGTATCACACTGGCTTTCGCCACGCGATGCCGGTTCGCCAGCAGTTGAAGACCCGCACCCTGTTTAATGTGTTGGGGCCATTAATCAATCCGGCTCGCCCGCCGTTGGCGCTGATTGGTGTTTACAGCCCTGAGTTGGTATTACCCATCGCGCAAACCCTACAAGTGTTGGGTTACCAGCGTGCTGCGGTGGTACATGGTGGGGGAATGGATGAAGTGGCGATTCATGCACCGACTCAGGTGGCTGAGCTGAATAACGGCAGCATCGAAAGCTATGAATTAGCACCGGAAGATTTTGGTCTGAACCGTTATTCACTGGGCGCATTACAAGGCGGCGCACCGGAAGAAAACCGTGACATTTTAGCACGGTTGTTACAAGGTAAAGGTGAACCGGCACACGCCGCAGCCGTTGCGGCTAACGTGGCGTTATTGCTGAAGTTGCACGGTCAGGAAAACCTGCGCCATAACGCACAGCAGGCATTGGAAATGATTCACAGCGGTCAGGCTTTTGACTGTGTTACCGCTCTGGCGGCGAGAGGATAAATCATGCAGGAAACTGGGCTTAATAAAACCGTGCTCCACCACATTGTGCACGATAAGGAAATCTGGGTTGCCGCTCGGAAATTGCAACAGCCTCTGGCTAGTTTTCAAAACGATATTACCCTGAGCCAGCGCGACTTTTATCACGCGCTGCAAGGCAGTAAGACCGTTTTTATTCTGGAATGTAAGAAGGCATCCCCGTCCAAGGGGGTTATCCGCGAAAACTTTAATCCGGCAGACATTGCAGCAGTTTATAAAAATTATGCATCGGCCATCTCGGTATTAACCGATGAAAAGTACTTCCAAGGCAACTTTGATTTCTTACCACTCGTCAGTGCTGCCGTCACTCAGCCGGTGCTGTGTAAAGACTTTATTATCGACGCCTATCAGATTCAATTGGCGCGTTTTTATCAGGCTGACGCCATTTTACTGATGCTATCGGTGCTCGATGATGACAGCTATCGCCAACTGGCCGCCGTAGCACACAGCCTGAATATGGGGGTGTTGACCGAGGCCAGTAATGCTGAAGAACTGGATCGGGCGATTGCATTAGGTGCCAAAGTGGTCGGTATTAATAACCGGGATCTGCGTGACTTGTCGATAAGCCTTGATCGCACCCGCGAACTGGCCCCACGGCTGCCAAAAGGTGTCACGGTTATTAGCGAATCAGGTATTAATAATTACCAACAGGTGCGCGAACTGAGTCACTTTGCCAACGGATTCCTGATTGGCAGCGCGTTGATGTCTGAACCCGATCTCAATGCTGCGGTGCGCCGTGTGTTACTCGGTGAAAATAAAGTCTGCGGCCTGACCCGCGCTCAAGATGCCGCCGCAGCTTATCAAGCAGGTGCCGTCTATGGTGGTTTAATCTTTGTTGGTAGTTCGCCGCGTTATGTGGATATCGCCAAAGCACGGACTGTGATTAGCGGCGCACCATTGAAGTATGTTGGCGTATTCCGTGATGCCAAAATTGAAACTGTGCAGCAAACAGCCGAGCGCCTGTCGCTGGTGGCAGTGCAGTTGCACGGGCAAGAAGATCAGAGCTATATCAATCAACTGCGCGCGATACTGCCTGCCAGTTGCCAAATTTGGCAGGCATTACGTGTTGACGATAGTGTACCGCAACGCAACTCACAACATGTCGAGCGTTATGTTCTGGACCACGGCAACGGTGGCACCGGTCAACGCTTTGACTGGTCATTACTGGCCGGTCAACCGCTGGATAATGTGCTGCTGGCGGGTGGGCTAAGCGCTGATAACTGTTGTGCAGCAGCCCAACTGGGTTGTGCCGGTCTTGATTTCAATTCCGGTGTAGAAAGTGCCCCCGGCATCAAAGACTCACAACTGATCGCCGCTGTTTTCCAGACGTTACGCGCTTACTGACGGATAATTTTTGGCTAACTTTATTCATGATTCATGGACACACTTTAGTCACCCCATAGGACAGAAAAATGACCACACTTAATCCTTATTTTGGCGAGTTCGGTGGCATGTATGTGCCGCAGATTTTGATGCCAGCATTGAAGCAACTGGAAGAGGCTTTTGTCAGTGCTCAACAGGACCCTGAGTTCCAGGCAGCATTTCAGGATCTGTTAAAGAACTATGCTGGTCGCCCGACCGCGCTAACCCTGTGTCAGAATTTGACCGCCGGGACAAAAACCAAGTTATACCTGAAACGTGAAGACCTGCTGCACGGCGGCGCGCACAAAACCAATCAGGTTTTGGGTCAGGCCTTATTGGCCAAACGCATGGGTAAAACCGAAATCATTGCGGAAACCGGCGCAGGTCAACATGGGGTAGCGTCAGCACTGGCTTGCGCCCTGCTCGGCTTGAAATGCCGTATTTACATGGGTGCCAAAGATATTGAGCGCCAGTCACCCAACGTGTTCCGTATGCGCCTGATGGGGGCTGAAGTGATCCCAGTGCACAGCGGTTCTTCCACCTTGAAAGATGCCTGTAATGAAGCACTGCGCGATTGGTCTGGCAGCTACGAAACCGCCCACTATATGTTGGGAACCGCAGCAGGCCCACACCCTTACCCGACTATCGTGCGTGAATTCCAACGGATGATTGGCGAAGAAACCAAAGCGCAGATGTTAGCCCGGGAAGGCCGTCTGCCGGATGTGGTGCTGGCATGCGTCGGTGGCGGCTCGAATGCGATTGGTATGTTTGCTGATTTTATCGATGAGCCAGGTGTTGCTCTGATTGGTGTTGAGCCGGCAGGGTTGGGTATTGAAACCGGCCAGCACGGTGCACCACTCAAACACGGTAAAGTAGGCATCTATTTCGGCATGAAATCGCCGATGATGCAGACCAGTGACGGCCAAATCGAAGAATCTTACTCAATTTCTGCGGGATTAGACTTCCCATCCGTAGGGCCACAGCATGCTTATTTAAATAGCATTGGTCGTGCTGATTATGTTTCCGTTACCGATGACGAAGCACTGGATGCCTTTAAAGCGCTGTCATGCAAAGAGGGGATTATTCCAGCACTGGAATCCTCCCATGCCTTGGCCCATGCCTTAAAAATGATTAAAGCGTCGCCGGAAAAAGAACAGATATTGGTAGTGAATCTGTCCGGGCGCGGTGATAAAGACATTTTCACCGTTCACGATATTCTGAAAGCACGGGGAGAGATTTAATGGAGCGTTATCAGCAACTTTTCAATCAGTTGGCAGCCAAAAAAGAAGGTGCATTTGTTCCTTTCGTACAGCTAGGGGATCCAACACCGGCTCTATCTTTAGAGATTATTGATACATTAATTGCGGCAGGTGCCGATGCGTTGGAGCTGGGTATACCATTCTCTGATCCACTTGCAGATGGCCCAACCATTCAAAATGCAGCATTGCGTGCTTTTGCCGCTGGCGTGACACCCGGTATCTGCTTTGAAATGCTGGCGGAAATCCGTAAAAAACACCCCGCTATTCCCATCGGCCTGCTGATGTATGCAAATCTGGTATTCCACAATGGAATCGATAGTTTCTACCAGCGTTGTGCTGCTGTCGGTGTCGATTCAGTGCTCATTGCTGACGTACCTTTTGAAGAGTCAGCCCTGTTCCGCGCAGCGGCACTGCGCCATGGGATTGCGCCTATCTTTATCTGCCCACCCAATGCGGACGATGATTTACTGCGCGAGATAGCTTCTCATGGCCGTGGTTACACCTATCTATTGTCACGTGCGGGTGTCACCGGTGCTGAGAATCACGGTCAGCTTGCGCTAAATCATCTGATTGATAAACTGCGTGAATATAATGCCGCCCCAGCACTACAAGGTTTTGGTATTTCACAGCCAGCACAAGTGAAGACCAGTCTGGCAGCCGGTGCGGCCGGCGCGATTTCAGGCTCCGCGATTGTAAAAATCATTGAAAATAATGTCTCACAGCCCGCTGAGATGTTAGCCCAGTTGTCGCGTTTTGTGACTGAAATGAAAGCGGCAACTCGCGGCTAATCTCACCACCAGCGCCTGATTGTCGGTTCAGATCAGGCGCTATATTCGCTCGAACTTCTCGCCTGCCACGCTATATATCTGCTGCAAATTTGAATTAACACTATTCATAACCAATAATTATGTAACGCCCTAAGCATTTCTTTACATTTTGGATGCGATGAGTGATCAGTAGCACGACGTCAATATGTGTTTATAACGCTTTCAACAAGTTATTTTTTTCGTAATGTCCTGTTAAATTATTGGCAAACATGGAGAGTAATTTATGAAGCTTTTTAAGACCCTTTCAGCTTTATGTATTGTAGTAATCATGGCAATGGCAGTAGCAGCCTGTGCACCAACACCTAAATCTGAAGGCACAGGTGGATACCTGGATGATACTGTGGTGACCACCAAGGTAAAATCGGCGTTACTGGGTGAGAAGAATCTTAAATCTACTGAAATCAGTGTTGAGACCTTTAAAGGACGGGTCCAGTTAAGCGGCTTTGTTAGTTCGCGTCAGGATGCAAACCGTGCAGTACAGATCACCCGTACCGTACCTGGGGTGAAATCTGTTAGTGATAGAATGCAAATCAAATAATCCCCTGTTCGGAGGCGCTCTTCGCGCCTCCTTTGTCACCGATGAGTGAACTCAGCCCCTCTGTAGCGGCAAGGACGAAGGGTATTGCCCAAAGTTATTGCCGTTGCAGGTAGGCAGCCAGCAAACGCATCCCGATGAGCTGACTCAGGTCAGTGATTCGGGTAAGTGAGTGCAGCCAACCCCCCTGCAACGTCAAGAACAAAGGGTAATTAGAAACGATAGCCCGCGCCAAACATAAACACCCATGGATCAAGACGGGTATGAATACTTTGCTCTTCACCCCCGGCTTTGAATTTCACGTCAGTTTCGATATTCATCCACCAGACCGACATATTCAGCATCCAGTTTTCACTGACCATGTAGTCCATACCCGCTTGCCCGGCAATACCCCACGAATCTTTAACACTTAAATCCGTCAAACCGGCACCTTGCCCTGTGTTATTAAATTTCTCATCAAAGAAGGTGGTGTAGTTCAGGCCGATACCCAGATACGGGCGCAGTTTGTCTTGCTTATCGCGGAAATAGTATTGCGCCATTAAGGTTGGCGGCAATTGCTTAACTTCAGCAATGGTACCGGTTGCCTCCAGCCCAATTTTATGGCGGAACGGCGTGGCAGCCAGCAATTCTACACCGATGTTATCAGTAATCAGATAGCTGAAGGTCAGCCCTAACTGAGTATTGTTATCCGCTTTGAAGGAACCGTAACCTAATACATCATCAGACCCGGCATTTGGTCTGACAGTTGCTGTCCCTGCCCGGAAAATATAATCGCCTGCTTGATGCGCGCTTGCCGCAGTGGGAGCCAGAGCGGCTACAGCTAACAATGCCAAAGTGACTTTTTTCATTATCCATTCCATTTGTAGGTATATTCGCGAGCAAAATATACCCATAAATGAGTATTCATGATCCAATCGAGATCACATCTTTGGTAACAAATTAAATAAATCCTATTTTATGTAAGGTT
>NZ_JAZGQA010000237.1:0-5963 GCF_048593855.1 Yersinia sp. 2542 StPb PI | reverse complement strand
GGATTACTATATAAATAATCAATAATCTTAGAATCAAAATATTGAGTGAGTTTGAATATACTACTCCCTAGATCTCTTACTTTTGCAGGGTCTCCAGCGCCAATAAAATTTAAAATAGCATCATATTGAGGATCAATAAATATTGTGTCTATATGATTAGATGTATATCTCTCAGAGTAACCTTTATGTATAAGCCATTCTTTTAGAATCTCTGGTTTACGTGAATATAATTCCAAAGAGTGGCATTGAACTGTTAAAAGTCTAATAATAAGGTCACGAGCTATTTGGCTTGTAGCGCCAATAATTGCCAATTTCATATAGCCCTTCTGTTATTTATAAGGAAATTGTTTATCAATTGGATTTCCAAATGCTAATCTTGGCCTGCATTCTCTAGCATCGCTCATTAAAACCTCAATAAGCATTGGTCGAGGATTGGCAATAAAATCACTTATATACTTAGAAAATTCAACATCTGTTGCAATAGTAAATGATATTATATTGTATGCTTTCCCAATACTTGCAAACGATGAACTATATCCATTCCAATATGTTGAATCATCACGTCCATCAAAATACATATCTTGGAATGCGCGGACCATACCTAAAGAATCATTATTAAGAACTATTGTCAGGATTGGTAATTTTTCACGAGCAATAATGTCTAATTCTTGGATGTTTAATTGAGCGCCGCCATCACCGGTAATTACAACCACAGCGCCATCAATTGCATAAGAAACACCTATTGCTGTCGGTATTCCAAAACCCATCGCCCCCAAACCACCAGAATTATGTATTGCTTGTCCAGAGCTTAGTCGTAACGAATGGGCAGCCCACATCTGATTATTACCAACATCGGTAACATAGTGTATTTTTTTGCTATCAAACAAACTATTTAATATTTTGCACATTTTAAATGGACTGATATTAAGGTCTTCATATTCATCAATAAACATTTTTTCCCAATGTTTATTGAGATTCAAAAACCAATCATCATATTGCCCATTAAGATTGTTATCTAATAAGTATGAAAAGAACTCCTCACTCGATGCGACAACATTAAAATAACCTTTTATCCTGTTATCTACTTGTTGTTGGTCAATATCTATTTGAACAACTTTTGCATTCCGGGCAAAATCATTTGTATCAGCCCCCGTTTGCCGAACATCTAAACGGCTTCCAACAACAATAACTAAATCTGCATGTTGCAGAGCATAATTTGCAGTACGGGTACCATAGCTGCCAATCATACCAAAATACCCTGGCAGAGCTAACGTTTTTTCACTTCCTTTCAAGCTAGCAACATGGGGAATATTTTTTTTCGAAAGGTGAGATTGCCAAGAAATAAAATTATTCGCATTTATTGCACCACCTCCAATTAGGAAAAGTGGTTTTTTTGATTTATCTAACAATTCAATTATTTTTGCAAAATCAGAGAGTGAATTCGAATCCTTTTTAACTATTATCTCTTTTTTTTCTTTAAGGTAATCAATCACACTTTTATCTAATTCTGCTCTTTGTAGATTCATTGGAATATCTATAAGTACAGGGCCAAGCCGTCCACTCGTAGCAACATCAATTGCATGCTGTAAGCAGGGAATAATTTCATCCTGATGCTTTATTTGATAAGCATACTTAGTAATACTTTTAACAATACTGACTATATCCAGCTCTTGAAATCCTTGCTGTCGAATGTTTCTCTCGCCTTTTAGTTCATTTGTATTAACCTGCCCTGTAATAAAAATACAAGGTGAACTATCTAACCAACAATCAGCAATGCCAGTAATTAAATTTGTTGCACCAGGTCCACTGGTCCCTAAAGCTAACCCTATTTTTTGATTTCCAGTAGCTCTAGCGATTCCACCTGCTGCAAATGCGGCTGCTTGCTCATGATGCACAGAGACTAATTTTGTTTTTCCTAATAAATTGATACTGTCAACGAGATGAGCAATCATCCCACCTATCAATTCAAAACCAAAATCTACATTATTAGCACTCAATACATGTGCTATAGCATCAGACGCTTTCATTTACTACCCCAGTAAAAATTGAGCCAGATTAACTAGCTCAATATATTAACTAAATTAGAAATTCAAACCAAAGAACTCTTCAAACTTACTTACAACATAATCTAAATGATCATGTGTCAGCCCTGGATAGATACCAATCCAGAACGTTTGATTCATAATTCTGTCGGTATTAGTCAATTCACCCACAACACGATATTTCACATCATGGAAATAGGGTTGACGAGTTAAGTTACCGGCGAAGAGTAAACGAGTTCCAACTTTTGCTTCATCAAGGAATTTAACCAGGTCAATACGACTAATCCCGCAATCTTCTTTCAAAGTAATCGGGAAGCCAAACCATGATGGATCTGAATTTTCAGTTGCTTCCGGTAATTCGATAAAGTCGACACAGGATTGAAGTGCTTCTTTGAGATACTTAAAGTTCGCTTTGCGTGTCTCAACAAATTCCTCTACACGCTCAAGTTGTGCCAAACCACACGCGGCCTGCATGTCAGTAATCTTTAAGTTATAGCCGAGGTGCGAATAGGTATATTTATGATCGTAACCAAATGGCAGAGAACCTAATTGCTGGCCAAATCGTTTCTTACAAGTATTATCACAACCAGGTGCACAATAGCAGTCACGCCCCCAGTCACGGAAAGATTCAATAATAGTCTTCAGTTCTGCTGATTTGGTGAATACCGCGCCCCCCTCGCCCATTGTAATATGGTGAGCAGGATAGAAACTGACAGTACCAATATCACCGAATGTGCCAGCCATTTTTCCGTCATATTTGGAACCTAAAGCATCACAGCAGTCTTCAATCAACCATAGGTTATACTTATCTGCTACTCGGCGTACTTCTGCCAAATCAAATAAGTTACCTAAAGTATGAGCAATCATGATTGCTTTAGTTTTATCACCAACAGCCGCCTCAATTAGGCTAGCATTGATGTTATAAGTCGGAATATCGACATCGACAAATACCGGAATTAGCCCATTTTGGATGGTTGGGTTAACTGTTGTAGGGAATCCGGCAGCGACAGTAATAACTTCGTCACCTGGCTTAAGTGCCCGAGCACCTAATTTAGGGGATGTTAATGCAGTGAGTGCTAGCAAATTAGCAGAGGAACCAGACGTTGTGGTCAATACATAAGGAACTCCAATATATTCACCGAGTTTCTTTTCAAATGCATCGTTGAAGCGGCCAGTGGTTAGCCATCCGTCTAAAGATGCTTCAACCATAAGCTGTAGTTCTTTGGTACCGATCACTTTGCCTGAAGGTGGGACGACACTTTTACCTGCTTCAAATGGCTTTGGGGCCATAGCCGTTTCAGCATACTGAGCAACTAACTCAGCAATCTGTTGACGTAATTGTTCTTGACTCATTTATCTATGACCTCAAATCATTTAGTGTTCATATAGCTATTAATTTCGTTAATACTGTAATCACGCATATCGGAATCTGACAACCAAGCTTGATGCCAAGCAACAATTCGAGCCAGTGTAGTATCGAGACTCCAACGTGGGTGCCAGCCTAATTGCATTTTTGCTTTAGAGCAATCCAGTTTCAGGTAATGTGCTTCATGGGGATGCTCACTGCCATCTAATTGCCAACTGGCATCTTTACCCCAAAATGACACCATTTTTTCTACGATATTCTGTACCGGCGTGGCATCCATATCATTGGGCCCAAAATTCCAACTTTCACCAAACTGAGTCCCCTCAGCGTACATTTTTTGCGCCAGCAATAAATAACCGGACAGTGGTTCTAATACATGTTGCCATGGGCGAATTGCATGTGGATTGCGAATAATAACAGGGGTTGATCTTTCAAATGCGCGTAAAATATCAGGAACTACCCTATCTAGCGCCCAATCACCACCACCAATAACATTACCAGCGCGCACTGTCGCAAGCGCAGTGCCATGTTGTTCATATTTAGTTGGATTAAAAAAAGAATTACGATAGGAGGATGTGACTAGCTCAGCGCAACCTTTACTGTTTGAGTAGGGGTCATATCCTCCCATAGCTTCGTTTTCACGGTATCCCCAAACCCATTCTTTATTGTCATAACATTTATCACTGGTGATATTAATAATGGCTTTGACACCACCAACATGTCGAACAGCTTCCAGCAGATAAACAGTCCCCATCACATTAGTCGAATACGTTTCAACAGGTTCTGAGTAAGACAAACGGACTAAGGGCTGTGCAGCCATATGGAAAACAATTTCAGGCTTAAAGTCGCTGATTGATTTTAGTAATTGGTCATAATTACGAATATCACCTACCTCCGAAATCATACCATCAGCAATACGTGCAGCCTCAAATAGGCTTGGTTCTGTCGGTGCTGTCAGTGCGTAGCCCTTTACTGTAGCCCCCATATTTTGCAGCCATAAACTGAGCCAACCACCTTTAAAACCAGTATGCCCAGTAATAAAGACACGTTTACCTTGCCAAAAACTTTGATCAATCATGATATTTATTCCCAGACTTTCCAAGGAGCCCGACCTTCTTCCCATAATTCATGCAGGTAGACTTTGTCACGCAAGGTATCCATTGGCTGCCAAAAACCGGTGTGCTCATAAGCCATTAATTCGCCGTTTTCAGCCAACGTCATTAATGGCTCTTGTTCCCAAGTAGATTTATCGCCATCAATAAGATCGATAACTTTAGGAGATAGAACAAAATAGCCGCCATTAATCATAGCGCCATCACCTTTGGGCTTTTCTTTAAAACTACGGACTTGTCTATCTTTGATATCCAATGCCCCAAAACGGCCTGGAGGAAAAGTTGCCGTTAATGTAGCCTGCTTACCATGTGCTTTATGAAAATTAATCAACTCAGTAATATTTATATCACCTACACCATCACCGTAAGTAAAGCAAAATGCTTCATCATCTTTTACATAATCTTTGACACGTTTCAAACGGCCACCAGTCATAGAATTTTCACCAGTATCAACTAGTGTTACATTCCACGGTTCAACTCGTTTTTGGTGTACTTTCATTTCATTATCGCGCATAGAGAAAGTGATATCGGACATATGCATAAAGTAGTTAGCAAAATATTCTTTTATTACATATCCCTTGTAACCACAGCAGATAATGAAATCATTAATCCCATGAGCAGAATAGAGCTTCATAATATGCCATAAAATAGGCATTCCTCCGATCTCTACCATCGGCTTCGGTTTAACTACCGTTTCTTCACTAAGACGAGTTCCTAAACCACCCGCAAGAATAACTGCTTTCACTTTACTCTCCATTGATAATTACTTTGATGGTACGAAGGCATCAGAGAAAAATTGGTCTTCAGCTAGTCCATATTCAACAAATTCCTGATGTGCCGCAGAAATCATAGCGAGTGAACCACAGGCATAGACACTGAAGTTACTTAGATCAGGAAAATCGTTTATTACCGCTCGATGAGCGAATCCTGTTTGGCCATGCCAAGAACTATCTTCTCCAGAAACGACGGGGATATACTGGATATTCGGATACTCTACTGACCATTTCTTAGCTATATCAGAATAGAAAAGTCTACCGTCAGGCATTCCCCAATAAATATGGATCGGCCGCTGGTCATTTTTATTTATAAGCTCTTCAACCATAGCCTTCACTGGAGCAAAACCTGTTCCCCCAGCTAAAAATATTAACGGCCGATTATTATCACGGACAAAAAATGTTCCTTGTGGGCCTTCAATACGGAGAAGTTGTTGCAATTTAAGTTCATTAAAAATTATTTGACTGAATATACCGTTACTTACTTTCCTTATATGTAACTCAACATTCCCACCAGGAGCATTTGCAATAGAATAGCTACGACGCTGCCCATTGATAATTAAATCAATAAATTGGCCAGCTAAATATTCTATTTTTGCACTTGGAGGGAGGCGCAGACTCAGTATAGCAATATCTAAACCGATAATCTCAATGTCATCGAGTTTACAAG
>NZ_JAZGQA010000236.1:0-6011 GCF_048593855.1 Yersinia sp. 2542 StPb PI | reverse complement strand
TTAAGTGCAATAAAAATATAATTTATAAATTACCCAACATCTGCGTATATATCAAAAATGCTGGCATTCTTCATACTATTATTGTTAATTTACTTGAGAATGCTAATTTGGCTATTCCCAGTGACAATGGTTTCATTCAATGTGGTTGTAAGATAGAGAATGGTAATGCAATTATAAGCATAACTGATAATGGATGTGGTATACCAAATGATTTAATCAACCTCCTGGGAAAACAACCGGTAAAAAGCACAACCTCTGGATATGGTATTGGCTTGATGTTAGCCTTTTCTAATGCAGTCAGAATTGGTGCTAAAATAAAACTATACTCAGATTATACCGGAACAACAGCCACTATTAGGGTGAGATTGTTATGATGGAAAAGATCTTAATTCTGGATGATGATGATGTATTTACTAATACGCTATCAACAATTCTGCTTAGAAAAGGATTCTTTGTTAATGTAGCAACCACTGGAGTGCAGGCCGTCAGAATGGCCGAATCTACTCAGCATATGTATATCGTGATAGATCTGCAGTTGAAAGATGACTCTGGGCTAGCATGGGTTTCTGCATTAAGACATCTTAACCCATTATCTAGAATTTTAATTCTGACAAATTACTCTAGTATCACTTCAGCCATCATTGCGTTAAAAAAGGGGGCTGATAATCTTCTGCAAAAACCAGTGAGTGTGGATAACATTCTATTGAGTCTTCGTAATGAAATACCAACATTAAAAAATGATAAGGGTAGCCCATTTACCTACCCCTCACTAGAACAAATGGAATGGGAGTATATAAATAAAGTTGTGGATGATCATCTTGGTAATATTTCTGCTTCGGCAAGAGCGTTGAATATGCATCGACGAACATTACAACGCAAACTCTTGAAAAAGAATATTCCTAAACCTTCATAGAAATGATTTATGCTAGAGAGGTAAATTTCAATGTTTAGTTTACTGGCCGAAACTTACTGTTTTTCTCAATAACTATTTCTGATAATTGCCTAATTTGTTCATAGGCAGCGGCATTCCCCTGTCTGAACTGGCCCATTTGTTCAGGTATGCCGAAGAACGTGACAAGGGGAAGTTAACCCCCTGAGCGCCTATACTCGACGGTTTTTGTATCATTGCGTTTTTAACAGCAAAAAACCGAGCTTAATGACCCGGTCGGTTTATTTTTAATCCTACAGTTAGTATTAGAAGTTATATTTAACGCCCAACATTACCGCAGTATCACTGTAACCTTTGTTGCCGATTTGCTGGGCAACATTACCCCACAGGTTAACTTTTTTATTGATTTGGCCTTCAATACCCACTTTTAATTCACCGATATTGGCGGCCCCATCTTGCTTCACTGTCACGTTATCCATAGTGACACCAAAATCTTTAGTATTGTGGCGCCAGTTAGCTTCAATAAATGGCTGGAATACACGATCTTTGCCTTTATCCTGGCTGCTATAGTCATTCATAAAGGCTTTCACATCCATCCAGGTCACCACCGTCTGAACCACCCACGCCTATGCTGCCGTCGGTTTTTTGCGTGTTGGCGGCACCGAGCAACAGTACATCACGCGCCGCATCCAGGGTGGTATCGCCGCCGGCTTTGAGCTGGCTGCCTTGCACCACAATATCGCCGCTGTTCGCCGGGTTCACCACCGTCACCGACGAAGCCAGCCAAGACCGCCAAGATTTAGGGGCAGATTGGGTACGGGAGAACGGCGAGTTGTTGATTGCTGGCGACTGGCTTACTGAGTCTGGCATTACCGACGCGGAACAACTGGAAGTGACTGCTGTGCCCAGCCGTCGCATTAATTATACTGTTAACGATAGCGGAGAGTGTGCCTTCACCCAGTTTGTCTCTTACCTGATCTTTCAGGTTGCTCGTAACCTGCTTAACAGACTCGCGGGCTTGATCTCCACTCATGGAGTTATTCTCCACGAACGCGGGCAACTGGTGATCCGGCCTGCTGAGTGACAGGTAAAAAAATCCCGGCGACTTGGCCGGGATTTTTTCAAGAGATAAGATCTGCTTTTGTTTCAGTTAACACTTTAATGAACTCATCCAAAGGGAATTTCATTTCTACTGACTCTGCCAAAAGGCGGCTATCTGCAAAAAATTCAACTTCAACCGCATCTGCGCCCTTATCCTGATTTAGCTGACAGAGGATCTGCCCTCTGTATGAGATCTCGGCTGTTAGCTCCTCATACTGTGAGTCACTAAAAAAAACCACTTCAAAAGTACAATCCATTTTCATCACCTTTTTGGATCCAAAAAGCCTGAGAATGAGCCATCTGAGTTATCCCAAAACCCGCAAACCCTTTCAGCAGTTCGTCGCTATTGGCCTGCATCTTGGCTGAACACGCATCGGCACTTAACCCGGCGCAGTTCTGTGCTTTGAACTCTTCAACAGCGGCAACCAGTTCTTTCTGCGCATTCTGGTATTTCTGTTCCTGAGTCACACCAGAGGTTTTATTATCAATAATGTCATGGAGTGAGTTATTCTCCACAACAACTCGATCCGTCGTGAAGTTTACCAGCTAACTCATTTTTTCCCTGTTCCGTCAGCCAGTTACAAACCTTTTTTACCAGTGTTTTTTTACTCCGCCAACTTTTGCCCAGACGCGCGTTTTTGGCCTGAAGACGCTAGACGAAAATCAATTGGAGTGTGATTTCCCCGTACTATTACGAAGTAATTACGCGAGAACGGCGAGCTGACCATCGGTGGGAGCTGGATCATCGAGCCCGGGATCACCGGTGTGGCACAGCTGGAAATCACCGCCGCACCCGGAATGATCCAGTTACGGCGGCGGGAAGATGGGGGATTTAGGGCTTAGCAGTAATACCCTCGGTCAGTTGAACTGCACCCATAAAGTTGGCCGGGGGTCTGTATTACTCACAAGAAGATAAATTATCTATTTTCTTTATGTCTAACAGTAACTGCTGATCAAGAGTAGTTTTATCTACTTGATTTAAAATATGACTTATCCTTTTTAAAGAAGATAAAACACCTTTTGCTTCCTTGTGACTTAAAGATGCGATTGATGATATTAATTGCCCATCGTAATCATCTCCGGCTAGAGGATCTCCTCGCAAGATCGATTCTGCTCTTGGTAATACATGAACTAAAAACAGATCCTGTCTTATAGCTCGAGCAATATCCCCAACATTCAACTCATCAAGCGGCGCATCTACGATACTGCTAAACCACTTATCAAGAGATGACCTAGTGTTAGGCTCATAATTACCGCCTTCTGCTATTAATAGATCCCTAAACGTTGTCATATGCCGTACCCTTTGATCGCCGATTCTATTTTGTTAATCGCTTCTGTTGCTCTTCCGTAAGCTGCCTGAGCTTCCGGATTATTAACATTTTTTAGCGTGTTTGCATGATTCCTTAAACCATTAAGAGTATCTTGCATCTCTTTCATATGGTTCCAGTTTTCCCCACTTCCATTAGGTTTAGGAATAGGGTTGTTGTCCATATCTTTAAGAGAACCTGTAATATCATGATCTTTCAGAGAGTTTTTAATTAGGTTGTCGATTTTTCTCATGGCACTTTCTTGCTTCTGATTCAGCTTATCGACTTTTTTCTCTTCCGATTTGTTCGGATCGTTTTCTGGCGGTGGTGGTGTTCCCGTTCCAGACCCCGAACCACCCAGCTCTTTCTTCTGCTCATCCGTCAGATCCTTGCCGATATTAGGATTAGAACCAGACTCATCTTGGCCTATCATGCCCTGCATCGCAAATATCACTAGCTGTGCGGCAACTGGACAATCACCACCGGAGAGGCATTTCGTCACAACATCTTTACCAAACTCTTTCACCGCCGCATCCAACTTCTGGGCGATTGCAGCGTTGGCTTCAGTTTGAGGCGTTGTCTGTCCTGCTACTGGCGGAGGAGGTGCAAGCAGGGAGAGCAAGAAGTTATTCTCAACCGCATTCTTCCCAGCCTGCGCCCCGGCAACTGCGTCAGCGGTACTATTACCCACCACGCCCCCGGCTAATCCTGCTGCCAGTGTAATCCCGGCTCGGTGGCTGGGATTATCCTTAATATTCAGAATGATAAATAATTTGATAAGCGTCCCCAAACTCTATCTGAAGACATTTCGCCAACTCAGCCCCTTCTTATATGAACACTAATTCATCATCTTTCGTTGAAAAACCAGATGAGACAGGGTCGTCATCATTTAATATTGAATCATAAATTTCAGATCATTTATTAAGCCGTTCCTTTAGTTCGTTCGAAATAGGCAGATCCTCAGGATCAATATTACCTACTTCCCCCGGTGAACTATGCCAAAGTGGATACGAATAATAGTCTGCCATTAGCTTTATTATTTTCATTTCAGTCTCCCTGCGGGGTTATCCGCGCCTTCGGGCAAGTCACCTCAGATCGGCCTGTATTTGTTCTGGTGGTAGGTTCTTGTCCTGAGCATATTGCGCATAAGAAGCAACGGATTGACCATAATCAGCCATGCCTTTTGGTAGACTCAGCGCATTATTTTCCACTAAAAATATATTTTGAATCAACGTGCTAGATCTTTCGATAGTAAAAGAACCAGTAGGCACATCCAACACCAACCCCAACTAAACTAGTCTTCAATACTTTATGAAAGTTATCCTTCAAATATCCTAGCATCTGATCACCATCACCAATCCAATACCCAAGCACTTGAAAAATAAAACTTACAAAAAAAAGCATTAAAGAGAAAGCAACGCATAAATACAACAGTACCAGTAGTGATTTTTTACTTATTAACATTGCTATTCTCCTTATTTTTTATTGAGTTTTGTAATGCATCAGAGAACCACCCAGAAGCAGCTGAGTCAGCCACATTTCCAGAAAGAGAAGGTAAGTTATTTTGAGGAACTGGTTTTGTGATAGTCCATACACCCGTCGGAACCCATTCGTACTGTTTAGAGATTGGATTAAGTTTTTTATCCATTGGTATTTTGATAATATTACCAGCGGTATAACCTACAGATGCCCCCGTTTTACTCAATAGGCCACCCATAAATGGATCATCACCATTGATTTCTGCCTGATAATAACCACCTGCTGCATTCCAAGTTACAGTTGGATTGTAACCTTTGCCGGCAGTAATAAGGCCGATAACTCCGGCACCGATAACATCTGATAATTTGACCTCGCCGGTTTTGCTTGTTCCATATTGGATGGCTGTATTAGCAGCACTTGATACACCTGCGGCTATTAATTGTTCCTTAACTCCCGCACTGTTAGTAATGATGGCTTTCCCCCCCCATAACGGCGACTGGCCATGAAGTCGGATCGCTGATAACAGACAGCAAACGATCACCTTGCGTGATATTGTCTTTCAGGAATTTCAGATCTGCACCGTTGAAGCGCTAATGCGTAAAAGAATTGCTTTATTAGGTCGGGCCATCCAGGAAGGTTTTCCAGATTTTCTGCACCGTAATATTTGGCATCAAGAATGGCAAATGTAGTTGTGTCTGGACTCCTAATAACTGTACCTTCAGCATTGATAACGATAACAGCATCATTTCCTGTATATCGGAATGTAGGGCCATATTTTGATGGAACATATTCAATTTTCAAAGGATTTGACCAAGCACTATCCAGCGCTGATTGACTTACCCCTATGCCTCCATCTCGACCAGAGATTTGATCTAATGCATGTTGTGAATAGCTAGTGATCTTTGTTGGTGCTTTATTTAACTTGTTGTGATGAAAGAACCGCTCCTAAAATTAACTGTTTAATAGAGCCTCTAGCTGTTTTACAGGCTCTATTATGTCAGGATCGTCGCTATTGATTGATTCATTTCGAAAAAGTGCTACCGCATAAACTTGTTCTAACATAAACCAATGTTCATGAAATGCCTCTTTCCACTCAGTATTAATAGATTCTAAACAATTTGACAAACCTTCAAGATCGTCAATCAAATCCTTTAAAGATAAATTATTTGGCATAAATGAGCTTAGCCTTCCCTTCATTAATGAAAGTTGCCGTCTGTCATACTCACTTATCTTCA
>NZ_JAZGQA010000235.1:0-6023 GCF_048593855.1 Yersinia sp. 2542 StPb PI | reverse complement strand
ATTTTATTGTTAGTAGATACTTACCCCCATCAACATACTTGTAAAAAATATCGGTAATTTTCCTGCTTTAATTCCTGAGACTGAAAGTACTGTGTCCTAATCAGACTCCAGCACTCATGCGCTCGATAAGGACAGATTTAAAAGTGACAAACTGAGGTAGGCGAACCGAGCTCTTCATTTTTTACAGAAACACCGGTTGTTATGCCAGAGCGGACAAAGTACGAAAATCACTCCGATTCCGGCGCTCTTAACAACAACCGGAGAATCAAATCATGATGACTAAAGCTACCCTACTCGAAGATCAATTCGTCAATATGGCATTCATCACTCGACTGACCGGTTTAACCGATAAATGGTTCTATAAACTCATCAAAGATGGTGTGTTCCCCAAACCTATCAAACTGGGCCGTAGCTCTCGCTGGCTGAAAAGCGAAGTCGAAGTCTGGCTTCAGGAGCGCATAACGCAGTCCCGCCGGTAATCCCTGCTCCACCCAGTGACCCCATTCAAAATCGTATTTTCACTATCCGCTCAATGCGGAGGGTTACGGCTACCTAAAATCTGACATTCAAGGACCCAACATGCAAAACACGTCTCCGATACTCAACCATTATCAAACCTGGCTTGATGGCTTCACCCGCATCAGCCTTTGGCACGGTTTGTGTCAGCAGGAGCTCACGCAATGGCACCGGCTGGCGATGACATCCTGCCTCACCCCCGAGGGCACCGTTATAGTTATTCCGCAGTGCCTGCTTCAGATAACGCACTCATCTGGCGTAGACGCGTGTTCCGTTGCCCCTAAGATAACCAAACAGACCGATTGGCCCCTACTCTCCGGTGTGCTACTCAACGAATGTTATCGCTTGGATAAAGGGACGCTGGCGGAGCAGTTACAGATGATGTTCCGATTGCATGCCCCGACTATTCAGCAGGCCCTGACACTGCTGTTCTGGTGTGAACTGGTTATAGGGTCGGAGATGAGTGAGTGGTATACGCTGCACTTACGGCTTCCTGACACACTGAGTCAATGGCTGGCAGCGAAGCAGAAAGCCTACCAGGGCCTGACAATGCTGACTGAAGGTTATAACCGTGCCGCGCGACCACGTCCTCACAGCGGAACATCAGTGGGGGACTGACCCGTCAGAGGACCGTAGGCGCTTGCTGGCATACACGCATGGGTTTTCCCTTAATCACGTAGCAGGAGCCTGTAGAGGCGCAAATAAAGCCTATTTTATACAGTGTGTTATCGTGCATCAGCGCATCCGTTCCTTTTCGTCCCACACCGTACAGCCCCATTAACCCTATTCCCTGACAGTCAGAGTCACTGTCCGATGCTATCGGCGGCTTCTGGCTGCATACCCTTTGGCCCCAAGGATTATTGAATGAAAGACTATAAACCCCGTTACGAAGAGCTCCATAAATATTACCAAACCTGGCTGATGGGTTTTACAAAACTGGCCGTTTGCCAGGGTATGTGCCATCAGAATATTTATTACACCCATACCCTGACAGTAGGATGTCTGCAATTTCCTGGGAAAGACCCAGTTATTGCGATTGTTCCGCAATGCCTGCACCGAATCATTTACGGTAAAGCATCGACAGCATCCTTATCCCTTGAGGACGACCTGAGCGTCAGTTTATGTACGCAGGAGCATTTGCTCGTCCATCATCCGATGCTGGAAGGTGTCCTGCTTTCTGAATGTGTCCGCTTAAAACAACGTTCACTGGCGAATAAACTCACCAGCCTGTTTCAACAGTTCAGCGGAACTGAGCTCCGTCTAAAGCTTGTCTGGCTGTGCTGGTACGATTTGATGCTGGGAAATAGTCTTGCTGACTGGATTGAAAATCTGAAGTTAAAATCAGGCGAGGAGGTCAATAACTGGGTTAATGACCGGCAGACTGAGAACCACAGGCTCACCAGCATGATGGATGAATACGTCTGCTTTGCGTATCGCACTGTACTCGAACCGCTGATTTAAGCCACTCGAAATGCTGACGGGATACATCGCCATTCCAAGGTAAACACATATTTTATGGAACAGCTAACTTCGGAGTGATTATTGTCATTAAAACAATCAGTTAAGCCTTGTGCTAAAAGGTTCCTCTGAACGGTACTTATGTCGGATAGGTAATATATGCCTGTTAAGTACGCGCCTAATAATCTATGAATATTCATATTATACAGATGCTTAAATAAATACCTAAATGAGCATAAGGCTGTAATCATCTGATCCATATGCTGAACAACAAACAACGCCTGTAATCAGTATCCCTATCAACTTTACTCCCTGAATCTCCCAATCACTATGCCTGTCTGTGTTTCAGGAAGGCAGCACTATGCCTGCTGTTTCCCTACAGGTGGAGGAAACTATTATGTTTTTGTTCGATGACATCATCCACCCAATGGTAGTGGATCAACGCCATGAACCTTTCAACGGGAAATATCTGCAGCGTATCGAAGGGGTACTCTGTAACGCACTGCAGGACCATCCACAAACCACGGTTATCAGGGTGGATTTACACTTACCGGAAGACGAGGATGTGGGTGACAGTATTGTCAGTGATGCTGACTTAAGCCAAGGGCTGATGTCCCGTTTTATCGAATCGTTGAAAGCTCAGATAGTCGCTTACCGGCAAAGAAAAGCCCGGGAAGGTAAACGCTGCCATCGCTCTTCAGTTCGCTACGTCTGGGTGCTGGAGCAACCAGAACTGGGTGGCAAGAAGCATTATCACATGGCCCTCTTCGTCAACACAGACACGTTCAATGCTCTGGGAAGCTACGGCGAGCAGGGGAAAGGTCTGGCCTCTCTTGTTCAGAACGCCTGGCTAAGTGCAATGAAGAAGCGTGACTGGCCTGAATATCTGACGCTGGTGCACTTTGTTGATAATCCTCTGGCTTTCCTGGAGCTCAATAAGCCGGAGTTCATGGATAAACTGGATGCACTGACTTTCCGTTTGAGCTACATGGCAAAGCATCGTACCAAGCGTTACAGCTGCGAGGAACGCTCATTCGGCTGCAGTCAGTACTGAGACGTTACCATAACGACCGGCTCTGTGAGATGGGCCGGTACTCAGCCCGGCATCTCGATTTAATTACTTAGCGTCCCCTTCTTTTGACTGGTGCTATTCTCAACTCAGGCAGAGGTTTCCCATGGAATGACTTAATAAAAAACTGACAAATGCGCAGCGAATCAACCCTGTGCTCTGGGCAGCAATTGATCACTACCCGCTACTGGCGCCGTTTCGGTGACCATGCACAGACGCGTATCGCAGCAGGAAACCCTCACCGCCTACTTCGATGGATGTGGGAAACTGACGGTACCTTACGGTGTCGGATGCTGCTGTTTAACCTTGCCATGTGTCATCATCTACGGCTGCTTGTTCCGCTGAAGAATAATTGGAGGCTTCTCTGGTGAGTGAAGCGTGGAACGATGTATGCCCGGCTGGTGAGCTAGCCGGAATGAAGTTCTTCCTGATAGATCGAACCCATCCGAAGGTGTTTGACCTGCAGTATACTGCCCTACGGGATGCTGCAACTGGCTTCTCCTGTGTCTACGGCCCGCAGCGGCCCGCTTGGGTGAATATCGTCAGTCATCCAGACGCGAAACAGATGGAGGCGGTTTATCAGCAGACTTCCGGTGGTAGCCCGTCGCCGGTAAAGTGAGTAACAGATACTGAAATATGACCAGAAGGCGCCAATACCGATTGAGTTGTACCCCCTGCCAAAGTAAAACGGATCCTTCCGCAACTTGCGGTGGTTAAGGATGTATAAAACTTTTTAGTTAACAATAATATAAGCCACTTTACGTTAAGGATAACTAATGTGGTATCACTTCAGACTCTGCTGTCATTACCGTATGGTTGGAAAACCTTACCCATATCCTGTGTGGGCTAAATAGTTTTTTGCATGATCGCCAACCTTTGTTCACACCGTGTTATCTTCGTGGCTCAGTGGAAAATGCGGGTGCGTACTCAAACGCACCCGCCACTGTGAGTCACACATCTTTGACCGATGGCATGGTGCTAACCATGGTCATTCATCGACAGGACTCACCCTGCATCCTCGGCAACCGCTGTGAGGGCTAAAGCGACGAATACCCCTTACGACACCCGACAGGTTGCTTATCGTTAGAATCAATTCCCCTTCGCCAACAGAAAAAATAGCGTTTTCACTGATGGGCGAGAACATGCCCTGCAACCTTGTATGACAGTGGTGAGCTTTCCTACACCAGCATGTTTTTTTTGATATTTACATTTTCAATTGATCGATACTAACGATCGATAGTATATTATTGATCGTTATATTCTATCAAATAAAGGGGTGTGGCGATAACTTGATGGGTAACAAGGACAGTCGATTCTTTAAGCGTTTATGCCTGTCGTTGTGACAATAGCTCTGTAGTCAGAGCCTGGACCCTGAGGTGTTATCACTGCCCATGACTCTACTCACAAGGAAATGTCATGATATTCAATAAAACGTTGCTGTCGGGTTTACTGGTACTGGTGTCGGCCTCGGCATTGGCTGCCTCTGAAAATGGGGTCTACCTCTCGGGTAAGGTGGGCGTGGGGATAACGAGTCTCAGCAATCAGTCCCTGAGCTATGCATCAGACAGGGTTTCTGATGATTTTGGCAGTAAACGTGACAGTAACTTTGCGGGCTCTCTGGCGGCAGGTTACGATTTTCATCCGCAGTTCAGTCTGCCGATGCGCCTAGAACTGGAATACACCGGTTACGGGAAAGCAAACTCCAATAACAACATGACGTATGACGAAGGCCCATTTGGCTATCCTGGCTATGAGGGTAAAACAGAAAACAACCTGGACGTTCAACTTCAGACCGTGTTGATGAATGCCTATTGGGATATGCATAACAGCACAGCGTTCACGCCGTGGGTTTCTGCCGGTGTGGGTTTCAGTCGTCTGTCTTTGGATCAATACACCGTCAGTACCGATACCCAAATTAGCACTGGCATGGTTGATGGTTCGGTAAGAAGTGGTAACCACTCCGGCAGTACTACCAACTTCGCCTGGGCGGTGGGGGTGGGGGTTAATTGGGCTATAATGGATAACGTGAGTATGGACCTTAGCTACCGTTACCTTGATGCCGGGGATGTTGAAACAGGTTATACGACTCGCCGGGGAAATCGTGAAACAGCGAAAGTCTCGGTGACGTCGAATGACGTGATGCTGGGCGTGCGGTATGCTTTCTAAGTAATCATACTCTGTTGTGCCCTCGTTAGGCATGGTGAGTTCAGGTACTGCGTCAGCGCCTCACCAGGGTCATTATCGACGCAGTCCACCTGAACAGCCGTCAGATAAGACAGCCGCCAGTAAAAATATTGTCACTGTTGCCAATAGCCGATTAGGGTAAAGTCGCCCTCAAGCTAAAAGTTTTAAAGACTGGAAACGTAATTCATCCGACGCTCTTCGCACAGGGGATAACCATAATACAAAGTCTTAGCCTGACCTTTATGCAACACTGAAATCACCTATATCCCCTTAATTAGTTAGTAATTCGCCTTGATGAATCGAAGCCTAACATCGGATTAATTATCCGTTTCAGCTTGCAGTGGTCACATTTAATCATGTTATTGAGGTGTTTTACTTGGTGTTGATGCCACATCCGGTGGGCACTAGCCTTCTCGTTTTTTATATTTAGCCTATAAACGATAAAAGCCCTAACGAGTATAGTTAAGGCTTTTAAGGTACTGCATACTTGAAATTTGACATTAATATACTTAGTGACTTCGTACTGCTTTGGGTACTACTTTAAATGCACAAGTTTTTACAGATAATATTAGGTGATAAAATTTGACTACAACTCCTATATTCTTCCGGTTTTAAACTACCTGTTAGTTTTTAGAACACTAAGTCAGGCTAGGTTAAACAAGTACATCTCCCCTTCGCGATATATAATCTTTGATGCGTGGCTTTACTGTTGTCGCAATATTTTAACCATGTTCTCTAACATTGCCGCGACATTAAATAACTTATGTAACAGAGCCTTACATCATCGCATTTTTGT
>NZ_JAZGQA010000234.1:0-6090 GCF_048593855.1 Yersinia sp. 2542 StPb PI | reverse complement strand
GCTGACTGGGAATATCATTATCTGGTTAATGGATATAAAAATAAAGTTTTGCATTTTTATATGAATGAAAAACCACCATATATTAACTTCAAAGGTGTGATGACTGGGCCAAAATTAGGTGAATACATAGGTGCTGTAGTGAATTTTAATGAGCGAACCCCTCATGATGCTGTATTTATTAATAGTCCGGCCTTAGGCTATGTGCTTGATGTAGAAAAGGCTATTTGTGCATTGCACGGATTTACCGATGATCAAGGCACACATTGTGATTATCTAAGTGCCACATGGTCTGCAACAGATGCTGATACTTGGGATGTTAGCCTCAGTCGCGACTATATGCCCTGGCTGCTGGCGCAAATTTCTCACAAGTTGCATACAAGTGAATGGACTGCTGCGTTGGATGCTTACCTGCAAAAAGTTGAAACACTGGAAACTTTCTTTGAGACCAATAAAGAGCATCCGGTCGATGATGCAATATGGCAACAAACCAAAACACTGTTGGTGGAATTTTTACGTACCTATAACTCAACCGAATATCAGCAAGTTTGGCATCAAGTGGCATATGTCCTTAATCGTATTGAAGTAATGATTGAGGTGAAGGCATGATCCGGTTCTATAGTTACAAAATGTGATATGAATCACGTTTTGCTTTACCCCTTCACTGAGGAGGTATAATCTTGACGAATCTTTACAACTCAACTAAATATTTAACATCTGCATCTCATAACTTACATCGTCAATAAGACGAGAAGTCCATTCATTATTAGTCAAGATTGCCACTGCCGCTGTGTAACACGCAGGGTAGTTTAGCTCGCAGTAGCCCGCATCTGTTAGCACATGCCGATTAGCAGCATGTTCCTAAATACAACGGATGAATACTGCGTGCGTGCTGTTTTGTGGAGAAAAAACATGTCGGTAAATCTCTCTCCGATACCTCAGGTGCGGGGTATTTCACGCCGCCGTCTGCTGGGATATATCGGCGTCGGGCTAGTCAGTAGCCTGATGAGTCCCCTTTCATTAGATGCTTTCGCGGCATCGACCCAAACCTCGCCGCAGAATTTAGAAAGATTCATGTTGGTATCACGCGCATTGACCGGTAAGCGCCAGCTTAATGTGCAGATTGGTCAACGAATCTATCAGGTTTTGCTCGGGAAAATAGGCGGTTTTGACCAAAAACTCTCCTTATTACAACCGTTGCCTGCGGGTGAACCTCAGCAATGGCCACCTCTGCAACAGCAAATCGCCCGGCAAATATTGCAAGGCTGGTATGTCGGCGTGATCGGTGAGGGAACCGATGCGGCGGTAATCAGCTATGAGAATGCGTTGATGTTCGATGCGGTATCCGATGTGTTGGTTATTCGCTCTTATTGCCCGAATAAACCCGGATACTGGGCTGTAAAGCCTGATGTCGCCTTATAATTTTGGAGAATACATTTATGGCTGACACACTAAAGGCGGATATCGTCGTTATTGGCTCGGGTGTTGCAGGAGGGCTGGTTGCCCATCAACTGGCCATGGCTGGCAAGTCAGTACTGGTTTTAGAGGCAGGTCCGCGCCTCTCTCGTTGGGAAATTGTAGAAAACTTCCGTAATCAGCCGGATAAATCAGACAACATGGCGCCATATCCTTCCACCGCGTATGCGCCTCATCCTGAATCTAACCCAAATAATAACTATCTGATTCAAAAGGGTGAACATCCGTATGATGTGCAATATATCCGCGCAGTGGGTGGCACAACCTGGCACTGGGCGGCTTCTGCCTGGCGCTTTTTGCCTAACGATTTCAAACTGAAAACCGTGTATGGCGTCGGGCGAGATTGGCCAATTGAGTATGCGGTGTTGGAAAAGTGGTATCTGCGCGCTGAACAGGAATTAGGTGTTTGGGGGCCAAGTGATGAAGATCTAGGATCACCCCGCAGCGAACCCTATCCGATGGCACCATTGCCATTATCGTGGAATGAACAGCGCATCAAGACGGTGTTAAATAGCCATGTTTTTAACGGTGGCAGCTTTAACGGCGGAAGTTTCAATGTGGTCACTGAACCGGTCGCCCGTAACAGTCGCCCTTATGATGGCCGGCCAACCTGTTGTGGTAATAACAACTGCATGCCTATTTGCCCGATTGGCGCCATGTATAACGGTATCACTCATGTCGAAAAAGCCGAGCAGGCGGGGGCAGTCGTGCGCCCCAAAGCGGTGGTTTATAAGTTAGAAGTTAATGATAAACAGCAGATTATTGCAGCACTGTTTAAAGATGAACAAGGCAATGAGCATCGGGCTGAGGGTAAATACTTTGTACTGGCCGCCAATGGCATTGAAATT
Source organism: Yersinia sp. 2542 StPb PI (assembly GCF_048593855.1). Classification (NCBI taxonomy): domain Bacteria; kingdom Pseudomonadati; phylum Pseudomonadota; class Gammaproteobacteria; order Enterobacterales; family Yersiniaceae; genus Yersinia; species Yersinia sp. 2542 StPb PI. The sequence continues at coordinate 3,769 of NZ_JAZGQA010000234.1, read as the reverse complement.
CCGAAACTGATGCTGATGTCCACCGATGAGAAAAATCCACGGGGAGTGGGTAATAGTTCCGATATGGTGGGGCGCAATCTAATGGATCACCCCGGAACCGGGGTGACTTTTATGGCCAGTGAACCCTTGTGGCCAGGGCGTGGGCCGCAGGAAATGACGTCGATGATCGGCTTCCGTGATGGTGCATTCCGCGCTGATTTTGCAGCGAAAAAAATTCATTTATCCAATTTGTCACGTACCGATCAAGTCACGATTGAATTACTCAAACAGGGGGATTTGCAACTCGGGCCACAGCTTGAGGCCAAAATCCGTGACAGGGCCGCGCGTTTTGTACAATTCGACAGCTTCCACGAGATTTTGCCTCATGTCGAAAATCGTATTATCCCCAGCGCTAGCGAGAAAGACGCCATCGGTATTGCGAAACCCGAGTTTTACTATGCAATGGATGATTATGTGCGAAAAAGTGCGGTACACACTCAGCAGGTCTATGCCGAGGCGGCAAAGCTGATGGGGGGAACCGAGGTTAAATTCAACAATAACTTCGCCAATAACAATCATATTACGGGTACCACCATTATGGGCAGTGACCCGAAAGACTCGGTAGTGGACAGCGATTGTCGTACCCATGACCATAAAAACCTGTTTATCGCCAGTAGTAGTGTAATGCCAACTGTCGGTTCAGTTAATTGTACTTTGACGATTGCCGCACTCTCGCTGCGTATCGCTGAAACATTAAAGGCCGAGGTGTAAGATGAGAAAACAAACCTTGGGCTGTTCAGTGAATCTCCTGTTTATCGCATTAGGTTTAGCCGTAACTGGGTATGCCAGTGCTGATGCTGACCTGATTGCACGTGGTGAGTACCTGACTAAGGCCGCTGACTGTGTGGCCTGCCATACCACCAAAGACGGCAAGCCTTTTGCCGGTGGACTTGCCTTCAAGACGCCGATGGGCACGCTATATTCGCCCAACATCACGCCCGATAAAGAGACCGGAATTGGCAATTGGACGGATGAAGAGTTCTTGCGCGCATTACATGAAGGGAAAGGGAAAAATGGTGAGAATCTCTACCCGGCATTCCCTTACACCTCATATACGTTGTTGACGGATGCTGACGTCAAAGCCATTAAAGCCTATCTGTTTAGTCTGCCAGCAGTGCATCAAGCTAACCGCGAAAATGACATGCCTTTCCCATTCAACCAGCGTTGGGGATTGTGGTTCTGGAATTTGGTCAATTTCGAGGGGGAGCGCTTTCAGCCGGACAACACTAAAGATGCACAATGGAATCAGGGGGCTTACTTTGTTGAAGCATTGGGGCACTGCGGTGAGTGCCATACCCCGCGTAATATCACCATGGGGATGAAAGAGAGCAAAGCCTATGGGGGGGCAGAGATTAATGGTTGGACGGCGTTTAATATTACCGCTGATCCACATGCCGGTATTGGCGGCTGGAGTCAGCAACAGGTGGTGCAATATTTGCGCACCGGCCATGTTGACGGTAAAGCGCAAGCTGCCGGGCCGATGGCTGAAGTTATTGAGAACAGCACTCGCCACCTGAGCGAGAGTGATCTCAATGCCATGGCGGTGTATCTGCGTACCCTGGAGCCATTAAATCCAGATGACGAAACCAAGAGTCGTTCGGATTGGGGGCAAGCGGCGAGTAGTGTTAATTCCTTACGCGGTATGCCTTTCACGGCAGATAACAACACTGACGGCGCGCGCCTGTATTTGGGGAACTGTGCCAGTTGCCACAGTTTCACCGGTGAGGGCGTAAAAGACGGTTATTACCCTTCATTGATGAAAAACTCGGTGGTCGGGGCATCCGCGCCCAATAACCTGATTAATGTGATTCTCCACGGTGTGTCACGCAAAACCAATGACGGTGAAGTCTTTATGCCCGGGTTTGCCAACACCTTGACCGATGAGCAGGTTGTTAGTTTGAGTCATTATCTGCTACAGCAATTCGGACAACCGGCACTGAATATAAAAGCCGATGATGTGAAGGCGCTGCGCGGAGAATAGAAAATAAGCACCAGGAAACCCGGTTCCCTTGTGCTTATTTAACCTTCTCATTATGCCAATGCATTAATGTATATTCGCCATCATTACTGATGCCGGTGGCTATAGCTACCCACCCCTGTTTTTGATAAAACGCCAGTGCCTGCTGGTTTTTTGCCAGACATTTGAGTGAGCCGTGGCTGGTAAATAGCTGTTGTGCTGCCTGCAATAAGGCTTTTCCCGTACCGGACTGTTGTAGCGCAGGGTCAATAAACAGATGATGCAGGAAACTCTCTTCCATAAAAATTGAGGCAAAACCTAAGTGTTGATCGCCATCAACGGCGACCAGCACAGTTTCACCGATGGTTGAGCGATCAAAATCTTCCAGCCTAAAGTGTTCAACGTCCAGCCAGGTAAAGGCTGCTTTACGTGATGCCAGATACAAGGTGCGCAGGAATGGCCGGTCACTTTCCTGATACTGACGAATCTTGATACTCATCCTACGGTTATACCTCCAAAACAGGGTGCTTTCGCGAAATTGATCATTGGTTGAGCCAATACATGATTGATCTTCTACCACCTGCCCATGATAATAACAATTCTGACTCGGGGTGCCTGCCACAAACAGTGGCATGGCTGAGATATTACCCGTATTACCTGATCTGGATTATGCCAGCGTAGGGAAGTCTCGGCACCTTAGGGTTCCGCCTTCTTGACCGCCGGTTAGGAGGAATATGTTCGTTCAACCTGCCGTTTTCTCTTTAGCTATTCTCGCTGTTGCTGCCATTCGAACTCCCATTGATATGAGTGTGGAGAGATATTCATGAAGCGAATTAATGCACTCACGATTGCCGGAACTGACCCTAGCGGTGGGGCCGGTATTCAGGCTGATTTGAAAACTTTCTCTGCTTTGCAAGCTTACGGCACCAGTGTGATCACCGCCTTGGTGGCACAAAATACCTGTGGTGTGCAGTCAGTTTATCCCATCGAACCGGCGTTTGTTGCAGCTCAACTCGATTCTGTTCTCAGTGATGTGCGCATCGATAGCGCGAAAATCGGTATGTTGGCTAATGCTGACATTGTCGAGATTGTTGCCACACAACTGCAACGTTATCCCATCCCATTTGTGGTGCTAGATACCGTTATGGTCGCCAAAAGCGGTGATCCTTTATTGGCGCCAGAGGCCGTAGACGCAGTACGTCAACTGCTGTTACCGCGGGTGGCTTTGATTACCCCGAATCTGCCAGAAGCAGCCGCGCTACTCAATTGCCAGCCTGCCCGCGATGAGCAACAAATGTGTGAACAGGGGCGAGCACTGTTGGCTCTGGGCTGTCAGGGAGTATTGATGAAAGGAGGGCATCTGAGCGGTGAGGATAGCCCCGATTGGCTGTTTACGGCACAAGGCGAACAGCGTTTTGTTACCCGCAGAGTAAATACTCGCCATACCCACGGCACCGGCTGCACCTTATCGGCCGCATTGGCGGCCTTACGGCCACGGCACCACGATTGGGCAGATACGGTGAATGCCGCCAAACACTATCTGCAAGGTGCATTAGAACAAGCCAATACCCTTGAAGTCGGGCAGGGGATCGGGCCGGTGCATCATTTTCACCAGTGGTGGTAATCCCCTTCGTCCTTGAAGTCGCAGGGGTGTTAGCTGCGCTCACCCCCCGAATCACTGACTTGAGTCAGTGATTCGGGATGTGTTCACTTGCCGCCTACCTGCAACTCCAATGACTTTGGGGATCCTTCGTCCTTGAAGTCGCAGGGGTG
>NZ_JAZGQA010000233.1:0-6106 GCF_048593855.1 Yersinia sp. 2542 StPb PI | reverse complement strand
AAAAATAAAAGATTAAAAGACCAATAGTGCATAAAACACAACGAGTTAATGGCTTCTCATCCTCTGTATTCCGGCAGCACACTAGTATTCCAGCACTACACTGACATTGTCCTGATAGGTGCCAACGGTTCTTTGCGTTTGTTGTGCATTGATCATCGCTTTATAAGGGATCTGTTGAGCTGAGCCTGTCGCGGTATCTGATCTTTTGTTGGTTATATTCCAGGGAATCGACCCCGAGCCCTGATACAGTTGATACTGTAAATAGTCGGTAGGGGGTGCAGGTATAACACTCCCTGGGAGCAATTTCATTTGGGGCCAAGGGGCAGAGAAATTATCGCCATTTGTTATGTAGGTAGTGAAGGTGGCGTTCTTGGTACAGGTAGCGGTGATAAATTGATTTACAGGAATAAATTGTGACATTAACGCGTAGCTACCAAAATCGACATTGGGCGCGGCGTTTATGACACAATCGTTGTTGACCACCAATGTGACAGTGACTGTTGATGATGCGGTTCCTTTGAATGTGCCACCGATACAGACGCCAATAACGGCAGAGCATAAATCATAATTCCAGTTCAAAGAGATAGTATCGGTATAAGTGCCAGCACTGATATTGATGTTAATGGCATTATTACTGCCAGTACGGATATAGATAGGTAAATTGGCTTTTATTTTCCCCAGCACGATGGTGAGTAAATTGCTGTTAGCATAGTTAATATTCCCCCCGACTATAATGGGATTGTTGTAGCCTGGGTCAGAATAGATTGAATAAGGAATTAAGTCGCCGGCGGCATTCTTAAGATTAAGATTATTAGCAGTGCTGGTGATGGTGCTGTTCAATACGGGGGTGGATAATACGCTCAGCGCTGTTCCATCACAGCCAAGTGCCGTTATACCACTGGCACTTTCGGGGAGGGTATTGACATTAAACGATGAATTTTGCGGCAGTTTTACTTCTGCGGCAGCAAAAGTGCACGCAGTGGCACTGCTGACAGACAATAGCCACAGTACAGACAGAACCAACCAGTAAGGTAGCCTGTATGGCCGAGGTAGCTTGCTGGCAATTCGCGTCGTGAGCGATATCATTAGCTGCTCCTTAAATAAAGTTGTCGATAGCCAGGTACGGCAATTATTGGCATATGGCTGTACCAGCATCTTGTATCCCTTTAGTATTTTTCAATTGGAATTGGCTGTAGCAGCGGGTGCCATTATCAGCTCGCACGATGGTGAGTTTATTCAATTGGGTGGCTTGCTCAATATAAGCCATACCATCCCAACCGACATAACCGCTAGGTGTGTCGCCCGTGGTATATATCGCGCTGCCTTTCGGTAAGTCTTGACCGGATTTATCGGTAAGTCTGATATTTGCGGCGGTAATCTGTGTTATGGGAAAATCAATTAAATAGCCACTGCGTTCGCTGATCGCTAAATTTCGCTCTACTGTTGGCAATATGACATCGGCAGGTAAATTCATGGGATCAATCTGGAATTTGGCCTGATAATATGAAGAAACTGTCGGAATCAAGATATATCCGTTGTTGTTCGTAGTACCAATCAGTTGATTTTCGTAACTGACCGGAATATTGCTAAAACCATTGGTTGATACCAAGGCAAATGCATCGTTAATCATATTACTGGCATAAACGCCGCCATTCATCATAACCAGCGAGCCACTCATTTCACCCCAACTATTATAGTTATCACTATTGCCATAAACACCGGCGCGACTTTCCATTATCCGAGTGCGCCAAATAATATCTGCTTGTTGGTAACTGCTATTTTCACTGTTGCCGTTGGCATAAGCGAGATTCCAACCCAGCCCGCCATTAGAAGGCGCTGCCCGGCTATAATTCACGCGTTGGGACCACTGGTTATCAACATCACGGCTGGTGCTGGCGCTGGCTGATCCCCATTCACCCAGCGGGATACTCCAGATCAGTTGTGCGTTGTAACCTTTGGTCCCCAACTCACGATTGAGGGAGAGGTAAATACTGGTATTACGGAATATTGAGGTGCTATAGCTGATATTGACCAACCGGGTTCGCTCACCGAGCGCATCCCTGACATCGAAATAACCAGATCCAAGTGTCCCTAAGTTTCCAAGGCTGATACTGCCGGTTATCTGGTCGGTACGTCGGCTCAGACGAAAGTCGCTTTTGTAATTAGCCAGATCGCCATAATTATCGCTGCGGCTAATGCGCTGAGCATTCAGATTAAAGTAGGAATTACTGTAGGTATAACCTAATGAACGCTGGTTACCGATACCACCACGGGTATTAATGGCAACCTGTGAGGTATTAATGGTTGAATTGTTAATATCAGTGGCTGGTTGACTGATGACATCACTAAATGCATCGGCAGAGGTATTACTCATACTGTAGGCACCATTCAGTACCCCAAATAGGCCCAGCCGAAATCCGGCTCCGCCACCTACCACATTCATGCCTTTGGCAGCATCCCCTCGGCCTTCTAGTGTCAACCAAGACGTTGTGCCATAACGAACCACGCCACTGGCGACAGGATCAGCATAATCGGCAGAACGGATGGCATAATTGCGGCGTAAAGCACCGGCTGACAGGCTAAAATCCCACATGCCGGGTTTTAGCAGTGAACTGGCAACATAAAATGGCACTGAGGTGCTGATTTGTCTACCGAGGGCATCGGTTGTAATAATAGTCGCTTGGCCAGCACCATTAATACGAGGGGCATTATCGATAACAAAAGGGCCGGGGTTAATATTGGCTGATTGTGTTCTGAAGTTATCAATATACAGTTCGACAGTGCTAGGTACCGCAGCTTGACCGGCAAATTGCGGCATCGGATAGGTAATAAGGTCGGGGCGAATAGCAAAATTACGCGCGATTTGAACACCACCCAGGCGCACCGCGCTACTCCAGGGCAAGGCTCCGGTGATCAGGTCACCTGCGGTATAACGTAGCAGGTTTTTTTCATCATTCCTCTGCCATTGGGTATCAAACCGAATATAGCCGTTATTATCCGTGTCGCCGTTATTACCTGAAAAGTTAGTACGATAAACGCCGGTATTACTGATCAAACCAAAACGGTCAAAAATACGTTGCTCGCTCCAGGCTGAGGCATTACCTGACTGTGGGTTACCACTGTTCTGGCTGACATAAAAATCATAATTTAATAAAAATCCCAGGCTACTTTGTGCAAGATTAAAATCATCAGTTGCGGCAGAGTTAATTTGCTGTTTCGGTAACCACTCGCTGGGGACATCAATCAATAACCGTTGGTTTTCTCCATCATATTTCACGGCCACCTTATCCATCTTATCAACCGCAACCTCTGCACTAGAGGGTAATCCGATGGTTTTTAACTGTGCTGGTGAAAGATAGTAATGTCCCCCGCGATAGATGACTGGCACAGCATCACCAAAGTTACGGTCATTGACCACTAACTCAAGATATAAGGTACTGTCGGGCATTGTTGCCATAGGTGGCGGCAGATTATCCCCCCAAACCTCCCAGGGGATGAGTGAAGGCAACAACACTGAGCCATACATCAATATTAATAATGGTGACAGCTTGAATCTGATAGTCATTCCCAACCCTAGGTTATTATTAAACACACCTTATCTGCTGTATGCGAACACCTTATTGGTGTGGGATGACTATGGGTTTGGTGCTGTTATTGATAATGGCGCTTAATTCTCCTGTTCTGGCTGTTGGGCTGAGCGGGAAACTCATTTTTGCACCGGCTAACACATAACCGAGTAAACCTTTATTAATGTCTTTCTCTTGCAGGGTCACCCGCGAAATCCGTGCATGAACAGCACCCTGATTAGAGATATTCAACCATTGTTTCTCGCCTTGTGAATGCACGCTATAACTGAGTTTCGTCGGCATAACACCGGGGGCTGGTGTGGTATCAGATGCCGCCAGCACACCACTGCCGTAAACAAACAAGGGAACGGAATAGCGCATTTGGAATTTCAGCCCTAACTGAGTGGCAGCGGGGGCGGTTTTATCGTTTGGGTCCTTATAAGGTATTTCATCAATTAATATGCGGTAGGCTTGTTCTTGCCCGGCGGGAACGGGGGCGTTTTTGACTAAACGAATCAGTTGACGCTTACCGGGTTGAATAGTTGCAACCGGTGGGCTGGCGATAATTCTTGATTGCGGGGTGTAATCGTCTTGGGTGTTGACCTGCTGCCAACCTAATACTCGAATCTGCATATAGATAGGCTGACTATCTTTATTTTCCAACCACAATGCAGTGGCTTTATCACTGTCTGAAATTATCGGGTCAATGGGCCAGATCAGAACGGAGGCCGCAGCATACAGTTGGCTACTGGTCAGTGTGGCCGAAAGCAATATTACCCGAGATAGTAGGTTAAATGGCGTCATAGTGAAATCTCCTGCGGCATCGTGCCAGTAATCAATAAGTAACTGTAACTAATAAAGTATCTGTGTAGACGCCAGCGCTAGGTTGCGTACTACTGGCAGACAGTTGTGCATATAAAATGACTTGTTGCAGGGTGCCATCGGTGGTCACTAAACGTGTCGATCCCCCATTGGCACCATCCCCCCAGATCTGGGTTCGGGCAGAGTTTTGATATATTTGATACAGCAAATATTCGCCCGTTGTGCTGTTGAGTAAGCGCCTGCCGGCAGAAATGTTACCTGAGGTATTGGCCCCGGAATTAAGTGCCAGTGTGACCGTGGGATTACCACTGCACTGGAGGACGATACTGCCTGAGTTGAGTCCAGATATTGCGTTAGTGGCGTTTGCCAATGAAGAGACGGTGCCGAAATCCAATGTGCCAAAGTTGCTGGTATCGGTGGCTCCGCCCCCAAGGCTACAGCCGGTTTGCACTATTGCATTGACAGTGAAACTTTTAGATACCGGTGAGGTGGCAGCATGGGCAACGGCGATGCTGAGTACTAAAATAAGTAGGGCGCGGGTGAGGTTATACTGAGATAAAGCATATTTCATTGTCAGCATCCTCGATAATATTTACCAATTCACCGTGACCTGAATGGTGTCGGTATAAGTCCCAACCGCCGGGGTCGGTTGGACAAAAACCAGACCATAAACCGGAATGACCACCACTGATCCGGTAGCAATCTGGGAAATGCCAGTCAGGTTATCCCAAATTTTGCTATGTGCCGCATCGGTATACAGGTTGTAATTAACATGCTGGCCTGACGGGCCGCCGGCCAAATAACGGCTGGCAGTGCTACCACTCTGCCCACCACTGAGTAGCACATTAAAACTGGTCCCCTTACTGCATTGGACGGAAATAGCACCGTTATTTCCCTGACCGGCGACGGCAATCGGGGTGGTTAACGCAACCACGGTGCCGAAATTCAGGGTACCAAAACTGGTTGCGCCATTAACAATGGTGCCCGCAGTACAAGTGGGCAATAGCGTGGCACGGACGGTGATATTGGCATTTTTCGTTATAGCCCCAACGGGAAAAAGTGGCAGCAGTAATAAGCTGCAAGTGGCGGCCAGAGCAAACAAGCGGCCTGCCATTACCAGGTAACAGTGACGGTAACAGTATCGAGATAGGTGCCGACACTGGGGGTCGCTTGAACAGGGACGCGGGCATAAATAGTCAGTGGGATCGCGGTGGCCAACCCAGTGCCCGTTCCATCAACCGTGCCGGATACTGGCGTCGCATTCCATGGCTGGAGAAAACCGTTGTCTCTGTAAAGGTTATAATTGACGAATTCTGATGTTCCGCCAGCCAGTCGTCGTTGCCCTGAGTTGTCATGTAGCCCATTATCTATTGCGATGGAATAAGCGGTATTATTGCTGCAATGCAATTTAAGTGAATCGTTGGTGGTGCCACTGAATGTCATGCTAAGAGGTGCGGTTAGGTCGCTCACTGTACCGAAATTTACAGTGCCCAGATTACTTAAGTTGCCACTCCCGAGGCCATTATCGATGTAACAACCGGCGATGATGTTGAGTGTTGCGTTTAGTGTTCCACTGGCAGTACCTGCACCTTGCACTGGCGCTGTCTGTAGTACCATCACCGCACCTAAAATAAGTAAGATTTTCTTCATTATTGCTTCCTTAATCATCTAATTTGCAGCCAGGTAAGCGAGAACAGAGTTGCGCCAATAACGTAGCG
>NZ_JAZGQA010000232.1:0-6173 GCF_048593855.1 Yersinia sp. 2542 StPb PI | reverse complement strand
TATTTAATTTCACTCTTAAAATAGGTGCAAATAGCCACTTAGGATAAAATGGATTTTTTCCTAAAAGGCCTTAGAGGCAGATAATGTAATTTACCAGATACATTTCATCTTGGGGATAACCCTGGTACTAGGGTTCTTATTGAGTTTTACGCAACGTTCACATTACCTCGATACGCTAGATCGTGGCGTAAATTGTCTTCAACTTATAGTGGGCATATACAACCACATCATTTAGGTATTTAATCTGAAGGTCGGCACTTTCCTATTTTCCAACAAAGAATAGCCTTTATAGCTTTGTTTAAAATAATGTACTTATCGTCCGTTTTATACGATTGAGCTTCAGACTACTCCTTTAGCCCAAAAGGAACTTCAGCTTATCATCCCTCGATTTTTACAACAGTGTATTTTCAGTCGCTAAGGCCTGAGACTATATCTTACATGAGACCCATATGAAATGAGATGTCGCCCTGACTTTTGTAGGAAATTTCAATAATAAAGTGCTTGATCCGACAACTTTCATTACAGAAGTATGGCAGCGCCAAAAATGCCGCCAACTGTGGTAAATTGAGGGGAATTCAGATGGGAGCAGCTATGAGCACAAAAGATTCAGACGCGCTATATAACGAAATGTGCCGAGTAGTGGGGAAGGTGGTGCTTGAGATGCGTGATCTTGGACAAGAGCCAAAGCATGTGGTCATTGCGGGAGTGTTGAGGACATCATTAGCTAATAAAAAGATAAAGCGTTCAGAGATTACAGAAGAGGCGATGAGGGCTGTGGTGGAGGCGCTGGCTAGGAAGCAATAAAACCTGGCAGCGGGGCCGGGTCTATATTTATGCGGCTTGATTCTCAGCTTTAATTATACGACTTGCAGCTTGGTGTACTGTTGTTACAGGGACAATCCTAATAGAGTGTTTATCATCGACCTCTTGTATTGAAAATAGGGCTTCATTGAGTTTTGAAAATTGAGATTTACTATATGTCGGCTCATCTTCTGGTGGGCGATAAACAATGAATTCATAAGTGCTGCTATCCAGCAAGTCATAATCTTTTACAGAAAGTAAATCCAATATTCTAGCTGTATTACGATCAAGGTGGGTTGCTAGGTTATTGGGTATCAGTCTATCTATGTTAACTGCCACTTTGTGGCTAAGATAAAATATGATCGGCATTTAAAATCAACCATACACATAAATATCAGTCGCTTACCTCCCGCTTCGTTACTTTTATCTCATCCGCTATCGCCACTTTGCAGCCACTCTCAAATCGAGCTAATGGATTAAAGTGAATCGCGTCTTGCAGGTGGTCTGGCGCGGAGTGAGAGTAGCGCATGGTGACCCGAATATCTGAGTGGCCGAGGATACGTTGCAGCACGATGATATTGCCACCGGCCATCATATCCTTCGAAATCGTCTTTATGACTTTGCATTCTCTCTGTTAAGCTGCTCTGCCGGCTTCATAGCCTAACGTGATATAATCTTATTTTTACGGAAGATTTATGCTGACCAACTCATCCACTCGTCTTAACAAATATATTAGCGAGAGCGGTATCTGTTCTCGTCGTGATGCCGATCGTTATATTGAACAAGGACATGTTTTTATTAATGGCAAACGGGCCGCTGTTGGCGATCAAGTATATGGCGGGGATGTAGTCAAAGTTAACGGTCAGCTTATCGAACCGCGTGACGAAAACGACTTGGTGCTGATCGCACTGAATAAACCGGTTGGCATCATAAGCACCACCGAAGAGGGGGAAAACGATAACATCGTTGATTTCGTTAATCACAGTAAACGAGTCTTCCCTATCGGACGTTTGGACAAAGACTCGCAGGGGTTGATTTTTTTGACGAATCACGGTGATTTGGTTAACAAAATCCTGCGCGCCGGGAACGACCACGAAAAAGAGTACGTGGTGACGGTCAACAAACCGGTGACTGACGAGTTTATTCTCGGTCTGGGTGCTGGTGTACCGATGATGGGAACCGTGACCAAAAAATGCAAAGTGAATAAAGTCGCGACCTTTGTATTTAATATCACGCTGGTGCAAGGGCTTAACCGTCAAATTCGCCGTATGTGTAAACATTTTGGCTATGAAGTCACCAAGCTTGAGCGCACTCGTATCATGAACGTCACCCTGAAAGGGCTGCCAATGGGTGAGTGGCGAGATTTGACTGATGATGAGTTAATCGAGTTATTTAAGCTGATTGAAAATTCATCATCTGACGAAAAACCGGTGAAAAAAGCCAAGGCTAAGCCCGTGGCAGATAAAAAACCGAGTGTTAGTGGGGCGAAAAAGGCCGAAAAACCCGATGGTAACTCAGCTTCCCGCAAGCGCTTTACCCAGCCCGGACGTAAGAAGAAAGGGCGCTAAGCTCACGTAATTATTATCGGTCTCAGTACTCAAGTATATAAACTCGGCAATGGCCGAGTTTATATTGATGAAACACCTGGTGTGAAACCAATCATCAGTCTTTTTCCTCATGTCCTGTCAAACCTAACCTGACGCTATGCCCTGAGTACGGCATTAGTTCCCAATATTTAATATAGAGCATACTTTCTTGCTCGTATTGACGTCACAATAATAGTAGGTAGACTGGTATACCTATAACAATCCAAAGCAGGAAGAAATTTGCCATGTCCTCACGCGAACTATCAGAAAGTGCCCGAGATCGGCTGCTGAGTGCTGCAAGGGTGTTGTTCTATAACGATGGCATTGCGGCAACGGGTATTGATGCCATTGTTAAAAGGGCAGGTGTTGCCAAGAAAAGTCTCTACAACAACTTTGAGTCCAAAGCAGAACTTGTTGCTACTTATTTACAGATTCGTCATGAAGAGTGGCTCGCACTGTACGCTAATCGTCTGCAACAAACGGCGAGTCCGAAAGAGAGCGTGATGGCTGTTTTTCTTGCTTATGCAGACCATGCTGAATTTGCCTATGAACGTGGATTCAGAGGGTGCGGACTACTGAATGCCGCGGCTGAACTGCCCGCGGGCGCACCGGGCAGACAGGCAGTGCGCGGGCACAAGGAGCAGGTAGAGTCGATTCTGACTGAACATCTTTGTGTGCTTCTCTCTGGTGATGAACAACGTGCCATACGGATGGCCAGGCACTTTTCATTTTTACTCGAGGGGAGTATGTCTCGCGCGGGCTTGGAAGGGAATGGTGAGTGCGTTCGTCAGGCAATGACAATGGCCGCCGAAATGATGGAGTCGCTATGACTGTCACGCCAAGAGATCGCATGATGGGCAGGGTGGGAGTATTGATTGCGGCCATCTTGTGGGGAACCACTGGAACAGCGGCAACATTTGCTCCTGCGGTTAGTGCTGTTGCCATAGGCGCTGTTGCGATGGGACTTGGGGGGCTACTCCAGGCGATGATAGCCGCTGGGAGTATCATTAGTTATGTAGATAAACTCCTTCAACAGTGGCGTTTACTGCTGATAGGGGTCATTGCTGTTGCCATCTATCCGCTGGCATTCTATGCCTCTATGCATTTAGCGGGTGTCACTGTCGGGACTGTCATTTCTATTGGTTCTGCCCCCCTGTTATCTGCTCTGATTGAATATGTCTTGGAGGGCGAGCGGCTGACGACTCGCTGGATGTTGGGGGCGGCTCTTGGCATTGCAGGCATGGTGTTGCTTTGTATGGCTGAAAGTGGGGGCCACGGCACTCTGGTTCAGTCACCCAATGTCACGATAGGGGTAATTCTAGGCCTTCTTGCTGGTTTTACTTATGCGCTGTATTCGTGGGCTGCTCGCCGTTTGATGCAGCGAGGGCTTCCTTCTCGCACAGCGATGGGGGCGACTTTTGGTCTTGGCGGCATTTTGCTAATGCCAGTACTCTTTATGACTGGAGCCCCGCTGCTGGAATCTTGGAGTAATGCTGCAGTGGGTGCCTATATGGCGTTGGTTCCGATGTTTCTTGGCTATATTTGCTATGGATATGGGCTGGCACGTATAACGGCAAGTATGGCGNCCACCATTACCCTCATCGAGCCTGTTGTTGCTGCCATATTGGCAGTGATTATCGTGGGAGAAAGACTACCTATTACGGGGTGGGTGGGGATCGGGCTGGTGGTGGCTTGCCTGATATTTATTACTGTCCCGATAAAATGCGCTCTAATTGTTCGGGTAAGAGAAAACAATAGCCTGTAGTGGCACAATGATGCCTGATCTTGCCCGCTTGCAGCTAGATTTCTCCATTATTGCCACCTTCGCTTCAATTGTTGTTCCGATGATCAATCGTCCCTCTGTGCTATTGAGGGGAGTTCATCCAGGCACTTAAGTACGCCACAGCCTGTTTATTAACCACAATTTGTAGGCCAATTATCTATTTCAGGATGGTGCACTACGCTCATTCCCGGATAATCCCTATTTATGGGCGCACTATTCAGTGTGATGTTTGCTTTGTTCATTAACAATGTCGTGGTTGTGGTGATATCTAGTCTGTTAATGTTTTATATCATTGGTTCGGTAATTTAGTCAGGCAACTAATATCAGCAGTGTGTTTATCACTGGTTTTCTGTGATATTACATTTAACTCAGCAGGCCATTTAACACTTTATTTTGGTGATTAGCATTAATGATTGGCGAATGTAGTTAACGTCACCTTGGTTGTTTTTTTGTGAACTTCCCAATTTCTTACAGAATAAATGTAGGAAATAAAGCACATCCTCTAATATTAAAAAATAATATCGGAACGGATGTTCAGCAGATCGAATTAATACAGTGAAACCCTCAATGAGATTGATCGCTGTCAGGCTGGCGGTATACTTCACCGCAAATCAAAACCACATCAGGTCTGCGTTCATGAAGACGAGTAGCTACAGCCATGCATTCGTGGCGTGTTGTATAGACATCATCGGTCACGGGCAGTGCCTCGCAAGCATCCATACCGCAGGTGCTAACCAATAAAACAAATCCTATGAGCATATATTCTCCTTATTTATAGGATTTATATGAGTATAGCGCGTTTGCTGAAGAAGTAGTCTTCTCCTTTTCTAAGAAATGGAGGTTACATTTTTTGGTTAAGTATTAGCCAAGTTTGGTTACTGCTACCCCCATCAGAATAATGGCACTGGCGATGAGTCGTAACATCGATGGTTTCTCTTTTAGCATCCAGATTGAGATTATCATGGCGAACAAGACACTGGTTTCACGTAGAGCGGCAACGAGGGCGATTGGCGTGCTTTTCATGGCCCAAATGACAATGCCATAAGCCAGTAATTGCATCGCGCCACCAATCACGCCGTGTCGCCAGTGCTGGCGTATTTGACGAAAAACCACATTGCGGTGCATTATCCAAAGTAATGCAAACATGGCTATGCCGTTGCACATAAACAACCAAAAAATATAACTGAGTGGTTCAATGCTGGCGCGGCTGCCAGCCCCATCAGATAGGGTGTAGCAGGCAGTAAAAGTCGCCGTAATTAAGGCATAGATAATAGCCCTGCCATTGACTTTGTCAGTGCCACGTCGGCCATCAAATGTCATCATGATGACACCGGAGACTAAAATAGCCGCCCCTACTAAAGCTAGCGACCTGGGGATTTCCGACAAGATTAACCAAGAGAGCAGAGCACTTAATAAGGGGCAACGCCACGTGCGATAGGATAGATTTGACCAAACTCGGCTTGTTCATAAGCTTTACTTAGAAACAGGCAATAACCTGTGTGAAAAGCAACCGACAACAGTAACCAGGGAAGCGCGCTCAGCGAGGGTAACGCCACAAAAAAAATACCGAACAGTGAAATCACTCCGGAGAAAATTGCCATCAAAGAGATAGCGACAAAACGATCATTGCCAAATTTAACAAGAGCGTTCCAGCAAGCATGTAACAGTGCCGCGCCCAGCACGGCAAGAAATATTTCACTACTCATTCTATCCCCTTATTTAGGCGTCTCAGTTTACCTTAATTGCATTTATTTTCACGTCTGTAACACGTAAAAATTGTTGCAGATAGCTGATTCTTAGTGAGGGAAAAGATGAAGAAATGAGTTCAATGTCCCGATTTATTGCAAGAGTAAATATAACTAACTAACAACATCTGTATCATCTTATTTACTTTCTTAAGCAATAAATAAGGATGGATTACGCCAAGGTGACATTGGTCTGATTAAGTAAATGGGGGTGTTTATTGCATATGATATTCGTTGTTTTTTCCTTATCATTGATAG
>NZ_JAZGQA010000231.1:0-6176 GCF_048593855.1 Yersinia sp. 2542 StPb PI | reverse complement strand
ATAGATTTACATATTATCTCATGGCGCGTTTCAGGATGCGGTCACCTTGTTTATTAAAGTATTCCGCAGATTCTTCAACAGATTTCTGACCATAATCGATATATTGGATTGCATCTCGGAACAATGAAACGATTTGCGGGTCATCAAAGTATGGTGACGTTTTCATTTCATGTGGCAGTTCTAATGCCATATTTAAACCAGCAACAGATGGGTCTTCATCTTTAATTACACCGCTGGCACGCAGTTGAGTTACCGCAGTCTTACTCAGTGGCACACCACGCTCTAAGCCCATAGCATCAACACCTTCTTTGCTGTTAAGCAGGAAGTTGATGAGCATGGCACTTTCTTTAGGATACTTAGTCGATTTACCAATAGAGAGCATTTGAGCAGGTTTAAAGAACAGACCTGCATCTTTTGCCTCTGGCAACATCGGATAAGGGCCAAGTATCAATTTTGCTGGTTTAGTCAGGTTATCGGAATACTTAGTAATGGTGGAGTTCCACATATAAGTACCACCCCATTCACCATTAATCCACGGCTTCATTTCGTACATATTGCTTTTGCCGAATGATGCATAGTATTTAGTGGATGGCATTACATGGTTATCAACCATTTTCTTATACATAGTAAAGAACTCAACCCACTGTTCTGGTGTATAAGCAAACTTTTTATTAGCTTCATCGATAGTCGGGGTGTTGTATTTTTGTGTCATATAAGAGCGAATTAATGCCAGAGTATCCTGGTGCTCTAATACCACAGGGTAATATTGGTCACCCAGTTTTTCTTTAAATACTAAACCTGCTTTAAGTAATTCGTCCCACGTTTTAGGATACTCTAAACCAGACTTAGCCCAGGTCGCGTCATTAAAATAGAAAATACGCGCTGTCACTGAAATCGGGATACCGTTTAATTTGCCATTAACGGTAGTCTGTTGCAGTTCTTTCGGATCGAATTGAGCCAAATCCAACTGCTCTGACACTTTATTTAAGTCATAGAAGCCAGTGCCGTCTTTGGAGAAGATGGGCAACCAGTTCCAGTTTGTTTGCATAACGTCAGGTTCAGTTCCACCCGCAATTTGCGTCGTCAGACGAGAAAGGTGACCGTCCCAGCCAGTGTATTCTGCTTTAACATTAATATTTGGGTGCTGCTTGTGGAACTCTTCCAGCGCCTTAAGTGTCATTTGATGACGCCCATTGCCCCCCCACCATGACATGCGTAGGTTAACGTCATCCTGTGCAAAAGCCTGATGTGATAATAAAGCCAGAGTGGATGCTATCAGCGTGTGTAGGATCGCTTTTTTCATTGGGTACTGCTCCTGTTAAAGAGAGATATTTTTTTCTGTTTTTGCATCAAAGATATGGCATTTATCCATATCAAATTGGAAGTACACGGTGCGATGCAGGCCACTTTCAATAATTGGCCGTGCTTCATCAGACGGTAAGCGACAAGTCAATTCAAAGTCGTCAACCTTGATGTATAAGAAGAATTCATGCCCCATGTTTTCCACACGAACTAATTCACCTTGCGAATGGTTATTGGCAAAGGGTTGTTGTGACATGCGAATAAATTCTGGACGTACACCAAAGAACACTTTCTCTCCGGCATGGGCGGCCACTTTGGCTTGCTGCTTTTCACTCAATACCAGGGTGTACTGGCCAACTGTCAGGCCAATCTGCCCCTCTTTTTCTACCAGCGTACTCGGTTTGATGTTCATTTCCGGTGCGCCAATAAAACCTGCAACAAACATGTTGGTAGGGAAGTGGTAGAGATTATCCGGGGTATCAACTTGCATGATATGGCCCAGTTTCATTACACAGATTCTGTCACCCATGGTCATGGCTTCGGTCTGGTCATGGGTAACATAAACAGTTGTTGCTGCTTTGCCGCTTTTTTTCAATTGCTTATGCAAATCTGAGATGCGGATACGCATTGAGGCACGCAACTTGGCATCGAGGTTCGACAACGGTTCATCAAACAAGAAAACATCAGGTTTTTTCACAATCGCCCGGCCTACTGCCACACGTTGTGCCTGGCCACCTGACAACTGGCGCGGCAGTCTGTCCAGCAGGTCTTCCAGCTCCAGAATTTTGGCCGCTTCTGCGACTTGCGCTTCAATCTGATCTTTTGGCAGCTTGCTCAGTTTCAGGCCAAAGGCCAGATTCTCTTTCACTGTCATGTGCGGATATAACGCATAGTTCTGGAACACCATGGCAATACCACGTGATTTAGGTGCCAGATTATTGACCACCCGATCACCAATTCGAACTTCGCCATCACTGATGGTTTCCAGACCTGCCAGCATGCGCAGAGTGGTGGATTTAGCACAGCCTGATGGACCAACAATAACCATAAACTCGCCATCATGGATTTTCAGATCAATGCCATGAACCGCGCGGAAACCGTTGGAGTAAACTTTGCCTAATTTATTGAAAATGACTTCAGCCATGATAAATCCTCTATTAACCTTTAATTCCGCTGCTGGTTACGCCTTGCACGAAGTAGCGTTGAGCCAGGAAGAAAACAATGATGGACGGCAGAATGGAGATGCTTGCCATTGCCAGAATTTCGTTCCACGGTGCGCCTTCGGTGACGTCGATAGACATCTTCAGAGCCAGCGCTATCGGGTACTTATCTACGCTGTAGACATAAATCAGTGGGCCGATAAAGTCGTTCATTGACCACATAAACTGGAACAGTGCGACAGAGATAATGGCCGGCTTCAAGATTGGCACAACCACATACCACAACACCTGTAGCGAGTTACAACCGTCGATCTGTGCCGCTTCTTCCATATCACGTGGTACACCACGCAGGAACTGAATCAGCATGAAGACGAAGAACCCTTGGGTGGCGAAGGCCGTTGGCAAATAAAGTGGTAAGTAGCTATTCAGCATGCCCATTTCACGGAACATGATGTATTGCGGAATCAATAACACAGTACTTGGCAGCAACATGGTGGTAATCAATGTTGCAAACCAGAATTTCTTCCATGGGATCTCAAAGCGTGCGAAACCATATGCCACGATAGTGGAAGAGATAATAGTCAGAATGACTTTCGGGATTACAAACTTAAAGGTGTTAAGCATGTAGTGACCGAAGTTATATTCAGTACCGGTTTTCCAACCATTAACGAAACCATCACTGGTTGCGTTTTCTGGCCATAATCCTAATGTGGTGAAAATTTCATTATTGGGTTTAAACGCCGCAGAGAACATCCACAGCAGCGGATAAAGCATCATCAGACCGACAATAATCAAAATGATGTAGCGGAAAGCAGCACTGACTTTTGCTTTGCGTTCTGTGCGGCTAATTTCCGCATTAGCAATTTCCTGCGCCAGATCTAATTTCTTCTGGTTGGAAGTTTGTTGTACGTCAGTCATTTTTTCCTCCTTTATCGGCGGAGTAGAAGACCCAATATTTAGATGATTTAAATGCAATTGAGGCGAAGAGGGCGACTACCAGGAATAATACCCAGGCCAGTGCAGCACCGTATCCCATATCAAAGTATTTAAACGCGGTATCATAGATATAGAGCGAGAATAAATACGTATAGTGAGTTGGCCCACCGTCGGTAATAACGTACGGCGCGGTAAACTCTTGGAACGCCTGCGTGGTTTGCATAATAAAGTTAAAGAAAATAACCGGCGTGATCAATGGCACGGTAACTTTCATAAACATTTGCCATTTAGAGGCACCATCAATCATGGCTGCTTCATATTGTGACTGCGGTACGTTCTGTAATGCAGCCAGGAAGATAACCATGGCGGAACCGAACTGCCAGACACGCAGTAATGTCACGGATGTCAGCGCCAGCGCGGGTTCTCCCAACCAGTTGATGGCATCAAACCCGAACACGCCAATAAAGCTGTTTAACAGGCCATCAATGGCAAACAGGGCACGCCATAACACGGCAATTGCAACGCTGCTGCCGAGGATTGATGGAATATAGAAAGCAGTACGGAACAGGCCAATACCGCGTAATTTAAAGTTCAGTACAAAAGCGATCCCTAGAGCAAATGCCAGTTTTAAAGGAATAGTCAGAAAAACATAAGCGAATGTAACGCCCATGGATTTCCAGAATAAATCATCTTCAAGGAACATATGACGATAATTCTCGATCCCGTTAAATACGGGAGGGTTCATTAAGTCATACTCAGTAAAACTGAGAAAGAAGGATGATACAAAGGGGAAAGCCGTAAATATTATCAACCCGAGTATATAAGGTGATAAATAGGCTAACCCCAGCATTCTGTTTTCATTCATAATGCTTACCTATTTTTAATAACATGAAAGATAAATAAAATTACTGATTCAAAAGCGTCGGATAAATAAAATCAATATCATACAGAGTACGGTTTTCCCCGTTCACCCGATAATCTCCATGAATGTAACCACCATTGGTAATAAATTGAGGCATAGCAGCAGACTTATTTTGTTTTGCTGCAATTAAGGCCAATATTGCTAATGCAATTGGATTGTCGATACGGAAATAACGGTGTTGAGCCGATTCAACAAACAGGCCGCGATGGTAATGTTGTTTAAATAGTTCATCGCCAACTTGCCAGGCTAATTCAAATAATCGGCTACATTGGCAGTGCTCTGCCAGTTCAATTAAGGCCAACAATAGGTGTGCAGTGGCAGCAGGTTTTTTACCCACCATCAATGATGCCCGGCGTTTTTGTTTGTTCAATTCAGCAAACTGCCAGCGGTGCAGTAACACACCAATCAGATCCAGCAGCTCTTCATCTTCACTCAAGCGCCAGGCGCGAACTAATGGCAGCAAATAATCAACATCTAATGGGAAGGGAGAAATAACCGTACCTTTGGCGCCATAGTAACCATCCCGCTGCAATACATAGCCGCTCATGTCTTGTCCATCGTTCCATAACGGGCGCAATGTATTGCTCTCAACGTTATAAGCGAAACGATAGTAGTTCTTTAAGCCATCAATAACCCATTGCAAGACTTGTGCATCGGGTTGTTGGCGCAGGATATCTAACATCGCCAATGGGTTATCAATCAGTAGCGGGCGCATATCGCGAAACAGCACATTAGCTTCGCGAGCAATGTCACCAAACTCTGGACCAAACTGGCGTTTGGCACGATCGCCATACCAAGATTGGGTCTGATTATCGTCCGCCGGGATAGGGCGACGCTGTTGTGGCGAACTGAACTGATAAACCGGTAAACCGGTTTCCGGGTTACGGGCTAATACATATTGGCGATAGAGATGTTTCCCCCAAGCCGCAGCGGCGATATCACCGGTATATTCAGCATATTTATATGCGGCATAAATCAGGTCAGTACCCGCATTCACAAAGGTCAGGCCTTTGGTTTCAGGAAGGCGTGGTAAGTCAGTAGGGTTAACCACATCGCGGCGAGCATGGGTAAAAACATGTGGGTCGCGTAACTTGTCGTAGCTACCGTGGCGGCCCAGATCCAGCGTTTGCCAATCCTCTACATGGGCGTGCCAAAAACCCTGTAAGAAATTAAGTGTTTTTTCCCGGTCAACAGTGACCAGAAAATCGTAATAGGGCAGATGATGTTTCAGTTCATGTACTTGCGCTTTTGATTCTGGCCCTTCGGTCGTTAATGTATCCAGATTGAGGAAACGATGGCCGCCCCAGTAAAACAACCCGCTTTGCTCATGAACGCCACGGTGCATAAAATAGCTGCTTTGCACTCGTGCTTGTTGGTGATATTGCGGATCCTGAGTCACCAGACTGAGGGCATCCAATGTCCGCAGCCAGTTTTGCTGACTGGCAAAATTAGATATTGGTGTATTGTGGCCATCAGGAAATTCCCATACGACCGGTTGATGTGTCAGCACATCAAAGCCATCAGCTAGCAGGGGGGTAGGGTTTTGGTTGCTATGGCCAATAGACTGGACCAGATCAACATAGCTGCGAATAGCGCTGAGCCAGTTAATCATCATTGCGTCGCTGCCTTTAATGTTGCCTACAAAATCCATTGCCATAACCCCATCATCGAACATCAGGATAGAACCGGTTTAAGGTTCCTTATAAATAGAAACGTCGTTTCACAATCTATTATATTTGTATTTACTGACGAGTCATTGAGCGAATGACAAAAGTGTGATCGGAGTCGGAACGTTGTTTTGAATTTTTTATTTTTGCGCTTTTGGCAGAAATTTATCGGTAGATTTATTTGTTAAC
>NZ_JAZGQA010000230.1:0-6218 GCF_048593855.1 Yersinia sp. 2542 StPb PI | reverse complement strand
CTTAACAATTTGTTTATCGCAAAAAAACGAGATTTTTTAGCCTTTTTGGCGCGTTGCGTGGGCTCTCTGGCTTTTTTGATGGCGGTGTTAAAGCCTTACAGGAACTTGCGATACATCGCACAAAACAAAATTTCTAAAAGAAGTTATTTGAAACTTTTTTTTCAATGGAATAGAGTCTGCATGTCGGCTGGTTTTTCGCCTCTCGGGTGGCTGGTCGCCTTGCTGGCTATTTTGGTCCCACCACAAGATAGCCTTTACTGATTGAGCGTATGGTCCGTTAGGAATGGGTGTCAGGTTAAAGCCACTTTGAGCGAACCTTGCGGTAGCAGCTATTGAGAAGAGGGTTAGACATGAAAATCGTGAGTAACTTTATTGGCGGGAAGAATTCCCTGAGTTCCAGCAATCAGACTGCCGAGATTCATAATCCAGCCACCGGTAAAGTCGAAAGCCAGGTTACGCAAAGTACTGCCGAGGAAGTTAATCAGGCTATCGGCGTGGCCCATCAAGCATTTGCCGATTGGTCACGGACTACCCCACTGCGTCGCGCCCGTATTATGTTCAACTTTAAAGCGCTGATTGAGCAACATCGTGATGAGCTGGCTGAGTTGATTGTCCGTGAGCACGGCAAGGTTTATTCCGATGCGTTGGGTGAGATCACCCGTGGGCTGGAAGTCGTCGAGTTTGCCTGTGGCATTCCACATCTCTTGAAAGGTGAATATTCCGCAGATGTTGGTACGGGGGTGGATTGTTTTTCCATGATGCAACCGTTAGGTGTGGTCGCAGGTATAACACCGTTTAACTTCCCAGCAATGGTCCCGATGTGGATGTTCCCCGTCGCCTTAACTTGCGGCAATACCTTTATCCTGAAGCCACCGGCATTAGACCCGTCAGCCTCTGTTCGTCTGGCGGAATTGTTGACTGAAGCTGGGTTACCGGATGGTGTATTCAATGTTATTCACTGTTCAAATGAGAGTGCAGCCCAACTCTGCACTGACCCACGAATTCAGGCCGTCAGTTTTGTTGGATCTTCTACCGTAGCTGAACATATTTATACTACTGCCAGTGCGCACGGTAAGCGCGTACAAGCATTTGGTGCTGCTAAAAATCAGGCAATTATCATGCCTGACGCTGATTTGGATGCCACAGTAAATGCATTGATGGGTGGTGCATTTGGTTCGGCGGGTGAACGTTGTATGGCTTTGCCGATTGCGGTTGTCGTGGGTGATGACACTGCGGACAAATTAATTGAGAAGTTAAAACCACTCATCACTCACTTGCGAGTCGGCCCAGGCTTGCAGCAAGGTGGTGAAGAAAATGAGATGGGGCCGCTAATCTCTGCCACCCATCAGAAAAAAGTGCTCGGTTATATCGATCAAGGTGTGAAAGAGGGCGCAACGTTAGTCACCGATGGCCGCAATTATAAAGTTGCAGGTTATGAGCAGGGATATTATGTAGGCGGCACTCTGTTTGACCATGTCACGCCAGAGATGAAAATCTATCGGGAAGAGATTTTTGGGCCGGTACTGGGTATTGTCAGAGTCCCTGATTACCAAACAGCCATTGATACAGTTAATAGCCATGAGTTTGGCAACGGCAGCGCTATTTTTACCAGTAGCGGCCACTATGCGCGGCTATTTGTGCATGAAGTTCAGGCCGGAATGGTTGGCGTCAATGTTCCAGTACCTGTCCCAATGGCATTCCATAGCTTTGGTGGCTGGAAGCGCTCGGTATTCGGTGCGTTAAATGTTCACGGTACCGATGGCGTGCGTTTTTATACCCGGATGAAAACAACCACTGCCCGTTGGCCTACCGGCCAGCAAACGGTTTCAGAGTACAGTATGCCAACACTTGGCTAATGCTATCAGTGGGTGTGCCTTGGGTTAATTTCAAGTGTTAACAGGAGAGTTATTATGTCTTCACTGCTTGCCAAATGTCAGTTACCGGATGCGGATGGACGTATTCAACACATTTCACCGCAAAATGCGGGTTGGCGTTTTGTTGGATTTGATGTCTATCGTCTTACTGCGGGTAAAGCATTAGTTCTGGACAGTGGTGACAATGAACTCTGTCTGGTATTGGTTGCTGGTGTTGCTTCAGTTTCAACTCTGCACGCTGAATACCCACATATTGGTAAACGTATGAGTCCGTTCGAACGAACACCGCCTTATTCTGTTTATGTCCCGCATCATGATCATGTGAAAGTGGTGGCAGAAACTGACTTGGAATTGGCGGTATGCCGTGCCCCTGCACAGGGACATTTGCCTTCCCGCCTGATTACGCCGGCTGATGTCGGGGTCGAACGGCGCGGTAAGGGGCGCAACCAGCGGTTAGTGCATAATATTCTGCCTGACAGTGAGCCTGCGGACAGTTTGCTGGTGGTAGAGGTCTACACAGACGAAGGGAACACCAGCTCATATCCAAGTCATAAACACGATCAGGAAAATTCTACCGACGAAACTTATCTTGAAGAAACCTATTATCACCGGTTGAACCCTGAACAGGGCTTCTGTATGCAGCGTGTTTATACTGACGACCGTTCATTGGATGAGTGTATGCCTGTTTATAACCGTGATGTGGTGAAAGTCCCCAAAGGTTATCACCCGGTGGCAACGTTAGCAGGCTACGACAACTATTATTTGAATGTGATGGCAGGGCCGGTACGGTTATGGAAATTTACCTGGGAGAAAGATCACGCATGGATCAACAGCGATAACTATCCGGTTAATAACAGCTAACTTACTCTGGCTAAAGCATATAATAATGGGGTAGGAGAAACCCTACCCATTCTAGGTGTGAGCAGAAATGACGAAAAACGAACAGAGCCTCCTATTGGAGTGTTTACTCTTTCGCGTTATTCAGTGCCAGTGAAACTGCCAATGTTTGTGCCAGACACATAGAGGCTACTTGCGAACGGAAACCGTCAACTTGAGCTTCTCGCACGACAAAACACACATCGCTAAAAGCCGCTAATGGGCTGACCTGGCTATCTGTAATCGCAATCTGTTGTGCACCACTCTTCGCCCCTAATTCCACCAGTTCTAACGCCTCTTGCGCATAAGGTGAATAACTAATGGCGATCACTACGTCTTTGGGTTTCACCATGCTCAGTTGTTCAGCGAACATTCCCCCTAACCCATCGATCAGAAAAGCACGACGTTCCAGATGGCGTAACGCATAGGTGAGATAAGAAGCAACACTAAAAGAGCGACGTAGACCAATCACATAGATATTTTCAGCATTTTTCAACAATTCAACTGCTCTCTCCAACTGTTCTGCGCTGGTTTGTACGGCCAGTTGTTGCAGCGCTTGTGCATTTACCATGGTAAATACATTCAGTATTTCTGCCGGACTTTCTGGTGCCGTGCTGCCATCTGTTGATGTTTGGCGGAATAACCGTGCTCGCTCGGTATAGTTAACGGTTTCTTCCATCAAATGCTGGCGGAATACCTGTTTCATTTCGTTGAAGCCACTGAAATTAAAGGCATTAGCAAATCGGATCAATGTTGAAGGTGGTACGTCGGCTTGAGCCGCAATAGAAGCAACCGTATCAAATGCAATGCTATTACTGTTATCCAATATATAACGGGCAACTTGTTTTAAGCGCTTGCTTAACGTCTCATAGCGATGACGAATTTGGTCTTGTAACAATGAAAGTTGAGTAGGGTTATTCATCCATTCGGCCCACGGCAGAGGAAATTTCAGGGGTTATTCCCTTCGTACTTAAAGCTGCAAGGTTGTTAGCTAAGGTTATTCACCCGAATGACTTACATGTGTCAGCTCGTTGAGATGTGTTCGCTTTGGCTGGCTGCAACCCCAAGTTCTTTGAGTCTATCTGACAGTATTCTAACAGGTGGTTGGAAAATTTCATTTATTGATGTCAGTATTTGCTTTTATTTCATCGCAACTTAAATAAATTCACCAAACTATATTAATAGAAATGAATGAAATCTAAAGATATTCCTTTATTAACTTTGATAGAAATCAGGATTTTTTTGGCTTTATGGGGAATAAACAGCGTAGATAGCGGCATAATAGTGGCGCTGAGGCAGTATCACTTCAGCGCCGATAGAGCAGTTTTTAATTCAAATAGCAGGACGATAGTCACGCCAATAACCGATCAGGGTTTGGTAATTTTGTTTCACTTGTGTCATTAACTCGGCATCATTCAATTCACCTTGTAACCAGTGGCGCGATGCCTGGCCAAAAATGGTCCGGCCGACAGCAAAACCTTTAACCCACGGGGCGTGTGCAGCAGCGGCAAACCCTGCTTTTAATACGGCCTCTGTCGAGTCCAGCCCAAGAATTAATACACCTCGGCAATAGGGATCTTGAGTTTCAATCAGTTTGCCAACCAGTTGCCAGTTTTCTGCCGTTAGCGGCGGCAGCTTCCACCAATCTGGCTGAATGCCTAGCTGATAGAAATGAGCCATAGTTTCAATATAATAGCGCTCATCCTTATCCTTATTATCTTCAGGTAAAATCACTTCCAGTAGCAATTCATGTCCTGATTTACAGCATCCACGATATACATCCACAATCAGCTCATCCTGCTGTTGGCGCAGTTCTGCACGGTCTTGGGGATGATAAAAAACCAGACACTTAACCACATGTTCCAGTGGCCAATCTATTAGCTGGGAACCAATATTACCGTGTTCAAGCCGTAATGGTCTGGAACTGGGTAATTCTATGGGGCGGCCTATCCACCATCCCTGGCCGGTAATGATATTGAGCGCCTCCTGACCATATGTCGTATCAGCCAGAATGCCACTTTTATGCTCCAATCCAGACTCCAAAGCGGCTTGTTGCGCTGCTTGTAGCAACAATGTCTTAAGTTTTGGGATGCGCTCTTCACCAACACCGGCTTCACGGGCCATATCAGCCAATTGTTTGCGGTGGTCAAAGGCAAAAACACAAAGTTCAGGCCACTGTTGCTTACGGGTAGTCACCCGATGTAAATGATTAAGGCGGCTATCCTTGTCAGGGCGTGGCACGGAATATTCGCGGCTAAGATAATCATCCAGTTCAATTTTTGTCGGCATCGCTGGAGCACAACCATGACGTGAAACAACTAGCGCCCCACAGGCATTGGCGTAGCGGCAGGCTTGCTCCCAGCCTTCATCATTCAGATAACCGCGCAGCAGGCCAGACATGAAGGCATCGCCAGCCCCTAATACGTTGAGAACCTCGACGCGCACACCAGAATGCAGTTTGATTGACTCCCAACGGGTGGGAATATCCCCTTCAAAAACAGAGCAACCTTGTGCTCCGCGCTTGCAAACCAGTGTCGCTGGCGTAGTTTTACGCACATTTTGCAGGGCTGTCAGCGTATCTGTGCTCCCCCCCGCAATGTGAAATTCTTCTTCTGTACCAACGATTAAATTGAAATGATGCAGTACTTCCTGCAATTCCTGCGTTACTTTTTGCGACTCTATGAAACGCGTTTCACCGTCTCCAAGTGAGGTCAGGCCCCATAATACCGGGCGATAATCAATATCGAGCGCTGTGCGCAACCCATACTTATGGGCATATTCCAATGCTTTTAGCACTGCTGCTCGGGTATTCGGATGCGAAAGATGTGTACCCGTGATTGCCAGCGCGCGTGATGAAGCAATATATGTCTCGTCAATATCATCTGGTGTCAGGGCCATATCAGCGCAGTTTTCACGGTAAAAGATCAGTGGAAAAGTCTCTTGATCTTTAATACCCAGAATAACCAAACCTGTCAGCCGCTGTTTATCAGTAATAAGAAAACGGGTATCAGACCCAACACGCTGTAATTCCTCGCGTAGGAAACGGCCCATATGTTCATCGCCAACACGTGCCAGCATGCCTGACTTCAAGCCCTGAATTGCGGTGCCATAAGCAACATTACCTGATGACCCGCCTAAATATTTGGCAAATGTACTGGTATCTTCCAGCCGGGCACCAATCTGCTGCCCATAAAAATCGACGGCAATACGGCCGATACATATGACATCCAGTACTTTGTGTTGTGTACCCATCCCCATTTCCTTCTGTATTAAACCAAGCCCCGACAGTGACCGATGAAATAAACCTGTAATGACATTTCTAAAACCAGTATGAGGAATAAAAATTTCAAGTTCAAGGTTAAATGAAATTTATTCCCCGGTTGTGTGACGAAGATAAAAGCCTCATATCAGGTCTGAAAATGGGACTTACACCAAAAGCTTAGACCGGTTATTGGCAGTGTTTCCGAG
>NZ_JAZGQA010000022.1:0-34129 GCF_048593855.1 Yersinia sp. 2542 StPb PI | reverse complement strand
ATGACTGCATCTTAAATATTAATAATAAAAATACCCAAAATAATTGGCGTTGCAGAGACGTTAGCTGCGGCTTCAAGTTCCAAGGATACCTACGAACCCCCGGTTCTGCGCCACTTTGTTGCGCGATTAAAACCGGTCGAATAAAGCGCGACTGCCACTCTCCCCCTGCTCACTTCAGGCTGGGGGAATATTGCTGCCAAATAGGTTGGTCATTACCCTTAGCGCCCTACCGGGCGCTATGCCTCTCTCACCCGTGCACAGATGATTAACGCCAGAATAGCTAATCCCATCGCCACCACATATACCGAATTATGGCCCCAGGTTTCGGTCAATACCCCTTGCAGAACCCCAGCCAGAATCACCCCAGTGGAAATGCTATTGGTAAACAGCGTGGTTGCTGCTCCGGCTCTGCCTGGCATTAAATCCTGAAAATAGAGCATGCCAATCCCGGCGACAATACCAATAAAAATGGCATTAAAAATCTGCAATAGCATCAGTGCAGTTTTGAATTTGAATAACACCAATCCGGTATAAAACAGCACACCCGCCAGCACCGCAAACAGCATAATTTTGCGCTTACCAAAACGCCTGACCGAGTAACCCGCCAGCAGCATAATAGGGATTTCCAACCCGGCAGCAGTCCCCATCAACAGACCAGCCAACCGCTCAGGCAACCCCAAGTTTGCTGTAATATACAGAGGCATATCAATGATGTACATGGTGTTGCAGGTCCACATCAGCATTGAAGCAATAAACAGCAACAAAACGTCTTTATCGGCAAACAAACTGCCCTGCACCACCGCTGGCGCATCTACTACCGGCTCTGCTCGCTGCACCGAGGGCAAAATAAACCACACCACCAGCGCGCTGAGGACAAAAATACCGGCGGCGATACTGAACATCAACGTAAAGCCATAATTCAGCGCTAACATAAACGACAGCGGCGGGCCGATAACCCAAGCCAATGAAAGCTGCGCACGCATAATCGAGCTAAACATCACCACTTCCCGCGCCGAGCTATCGGCATATTCTCGCGCTAAGGCGAAAATCTGCGGCATGGCGGTATTTGCTACTGCTGCCAGCAACACACCGGCGGTGATTAGCGTCAGATAGTCACGATTAAAAGCAAATAGCAGGCAG
Organism: Yersinia sp. 2542 StPb PI; assembly: GCF_048593855.1. Lineage (NCBI taxonomy): Bacteria > Pseudomonadati > Pseudomonadota > Gammaproteobacteria > Enterobacterales > Yersiniaceae > Yersinia > Yersinia sp. 2542 StPb PI. The sequence goes on along the minus strand of NZ_JAZGQA010000022.1, from coordinate 32,989 downwards.
TTCCCCACCGCCATCAAGTAGCAGACCATAATTAGCTTGCGGCGGTCACCACGTAAATCTGATCGTTTGGCCAGTACAAAGCTGACGGTAATCCCGGCAATGGCATTGACGGTATAAAACAATCCCACCCACAGTGGGCGTACTTTCACTTCAGTGCTTAAGAACAAGCTTAATGTCGGTGCCTGTAACGCGCCAGCGATACCGGAAAGAAAAGCCACCACGAAGAAAGCGAGAAACACCGGGTTAATACGGCGGGAAAAGGTCAAAGCAGATTTCATTCCAGGCTCCAGCGCCAGAAATAACAATTAAACGCTATGCTACAGAAGCGGGTAGATTTATATAGAGAAAAGTATACCAGCAGCATAAATTTCACATCCAAATAATGGATGCGGCTGACCGTGTTTCAGCCTCAAGGAGGCAGGATATTATCCAAAGTCATTGGGGCTATAGCCAGGCAGCAAGCGAGCAAATCCCGATGAGCTTACTCAAGTAAGTGATTCGGGTGCGTGAACGCAGCTAACAACGCTATAGCCTTAAGGAGTCAGGATAAAAAAAGCCAGCAGGTTGTTAAGCCCACTGGCTGGTGAAAGTCACCATTACTCAGAAATTTTTGGTACACAGCAAGGCAAGACTTGGTTCATTTAACAAACATCAATATCAATTATCATCTACGACAGCTCACAAAGTGTGCTCGGTTCGGGCGATGATATCGTCTTGTGCATCTGGCGATAGCGCGGTAAAGAATGCCGAGTAACCGGCAACCCGCACCACCAGATCACGGTAGCGGTCTGGGTGCTGCTTGGCATCAAGCAATGTCTCACGCGATACAATGTTGTACTGCACATGCCAGCCCAGATACTCCTCGAAGAAGGTACGCAACATCATCATCAGCTTTTCGCGATCACGCGGGTTATCCAAAGTTGACGGATTCAGTTTTTGATTCAGTAGCACCCCGCCCAGAATAGAGGCTGTCGGCAGTTTTGACAGGGAGTTAAACACCGCAGTTGGCCCCAGATGATCAGTACCAGAAGCAGGGCTTGCTCCCTCCGCCAGCGGGCTGTGCGCTTTGCGGCCATCCGGTGTTGCCATCGTTGCCGCACCAAACGGCACGTTAGCAGAGATAGAGGACGTCCCGGCGTAATAGGTACCGCCTATCGGGCCGCGACCAAAGCGGGTATTGTGATATTGCTTCAGCTCATCAATATACGTCTGATAAGCGCGTACCAGCAGTTGGTCTACATCATCAACATCATTACCGTATTTCGGTGCTGAATTAATCAGATGTTGGCGTAATTGCTCACCGTTCAGGCCAGCAAAGTCATTCGTTAACGCCGTTGCCAGTTGCTGCTGGCCGATAAGCTGTTGTTCAAACACCAGTTTTCGTACCGCTGCCAGACTATTACCCAAATTGGCAATGCCCACCTGCAAGCCGGAAACCCAGTCATAACGCGCGCCCCCCTGCTTGATACTTTTACCGCGCTCAATACAGTCATCCACCAGTGCAGAACAGACAATATCGTGGGCATTCTCTTCCAACACCGTGTCCACCACACACTCAATTTCGATGGATTTTCGCGTGTAGTAACGAATCTGCTGATCCCATTGCGCCATCACTTGTGAGAAATCAGTGAAGTTACCCTTCGATAACCCCTGCTCTTGCGGCAAGAATACTTGCCCAGAGGTCGCATCTTTACCTTGCTCCAGCGCCGCTAGCATCACGCGAGCAAAATTAATAAAACTCATGCCGGTACAGCGATAGCCCCATTTCCCCCCCACCGCAGTTTCAATGCAACCGATGGCGGCGTAATCGTAAGCATCCTGTGGCTCTACACCCAATTTAATAAATTCAGGAATAACAATTTCATCATTATTAAATGCAGGCATACCAAAGCCGCAGCGAATGACCTGCACACAGGCATCGAGGAAATCATCACTGATACCGGCATGGTAGCGCACGCTGAGATTCGGCTGAGTTGAACGTAAACGGCCGCAAGACTCCAACACCGCATAAGAGAGCGGGTTAACCGCATCAATCGCTTTACCCTGCACCAGCTTCTGCCCACCAATAGTGACATTCTGATACAACGGGCTGCCTGCCGAGGCTTTAGAGTGCGAACCGGAACGGATCTTGTTCACTTCCAACAACTTGAGCCAGCAGCTATGCAACATCTCAATGGCTTTTTCGCGACTAAGGGTATTTTCCAGCTCCACGTCACGGCGATACCACGGATAGAGGTATTGGTCGAGGCGGCCAAAGGAAACCGAGTGGCCGTTAGATTCAATTTGCAGCATCAATTGGATGAAATAGCACAACTGCAAGGCTTGCCAGAAGGTCTGTGGCGGCTGGTGAGCAATCAGCTCGCAGTTTGTGGCGATAGTTTGTAACTCAATGCGCCGCCAATCACGGCTCTCTTCTTCTGCCATTTGCCGCGCAACCGCCGCATAACGTTCGATATGCTCGCTCAGCGCCGCCAATGAAATATCAATGGCTTTAAGAAATTGCTCTTTATGCAGGTCACTCCAGTCCGTCAGTTGTAACCGTTCGCGGCGACTTGCCACTTTGCTGCGCAGGCCATCCAGTCCTTTCTCCAGCAATAACGGGAAGTTAACCGCCAAATGCGCATCGCCGGAGGTCATATTACCTTCGGCTTTTATAATGCCGGTGGTCAATAACGCTTTTTGCTCATCGGTAAACATGCCGTAGCAGCGGTCCTGCACTGTTTGGCCGCGCCACCACGGGCAGATACGGTGCAATACCGCTTTATCTGCTGCACTGACCGAGAAACCCGCACCGGGGCGATCGGCCAGCTCATCAATTTCGTTTTCAATCCAACTCACGGTGTATTCAGGGAAAATTGGCGCGGCGCGCAGCTGACTGGCCTGATTACCGATAATCAGCTCATCATTTTTGATCCAGACGGTGCGAAGCTGTAAATGATGCGCCAGCGCCAGCGCGCGCCTGACGGGGAGAGGTTTGTCCTGATGCTGCTGATAAGCCTCGGTATAATGCTGCGCTCGTTCGGTACAAACCGGCGGTTGCACAATGTGGATCAGTGCGTTTTTATGCTGTTTCGTCCGTTCACTTAGCGTTACCAAATCAAGGGTGGTCATAGCATTATCCTCGTAAAATTGCGGTCAAGCCTTTATCACGGGCATAGCTTTCCGCGAAGTGAAGCAGTTCAGGAGCATCCAAAGGTGTGCTTGCTGCCCGATACTCTTCACCCAGCAGCGAATATTTGTTGATACCCAACGTGTGATAAGGCAAAAAGTGAATCTCTTTAACGCCTATCTCATCAGCCGCAAAATCGACGATCCCTTGTATCGAGTGGCGATCTGCATTGAAATCTGGGATCAACGGCACCCGTACTGTGATGTTGGTGCCCGCAGCCGCTAACTGACGAAAGTTGTCCATCACCCGTTTAGCCGAACCTCCAGTCCACTGGCGAAAACGGTTTTCATCCGTGTGCTTTAAATCCGCCAGCATCAGATCCAGCCACGGCAAAGAGGGCGCGATGTAATGCCACGGCGTATGCAGACAAGACTCAACCGCCGTGTGGATACCAAGCTGATGACAGCGTTGCAATAACTCAGCTGCTACATCGGGTTGCATAAATGGCTCACCACCGGATAGCGTCACACCACCGCCACTGCGCCGATAAAACGGCATATCGCGCAACAGTGTTGCCATAGTGGTATCAATATCAATCGGGCTACCACACACCGTCAGTGCACCACTCGGACAACGCACGGTGAGTGCCTGAAGGTCATCCTCTTCCAGCCGTTGGCGCGTGATAACAATGCAATCGTCAATGCGCTCTATTGCCTGCGGGCAGGTCTGTCGGCACAACTCACAACCTGATAAGCACAGGCGCGAGTCAAATAACACCTCCGCTTTACGTGATCGGCTTTCCGGGTTTTGGCACCAACGGCAACTCAGCGAACAGCCTTTCAGGAATACCACACTGCGAATACCGGGGCCGTCATGGGTGGAATAACGCTGTAAATTAAAAATCATTTATTCCTCCCGTTGGCGGCATTGCCACGATAACCCGCTTTCATTGGCAATCAGTATCTGCGTAATATAGGGAAAGAAAAATTGATGAAATTTGCCGTGGAGTTCCTCTTTTATGTCTGCCTCACGTCTACAACAGCAGTTTATTCGCCTCTGGCAACGTTTTAATGGCCAGCCGACGGAAACCACCTTGCAGGAGCTGGCAGACGTGCTCAGTTGTTCACGCCGCCATGTACGATCCTTGCTGGGCAGCATGCAGCAAGAGGGTTGGCTAAGCTGGCAGGCTGAAGCGGGTCGCGGTAAACGCTCACAACTGGCCTTCCTCTACTCCGGGTTGGCACTGCAACAACAGCGGGCCGAAGAGCTGCTGGAACAGGACCATATCGATCAGTTAGTGCAGTTGGTAGGGGATAAAAAAGCAGTGCGCCAAATGCTGCTATCCCAGTTGGGGCGCAGTTTCCGCCAAGGGAAACACATCCTACGGGTGCTCTATTATCGCCCGCTACAAAACCTGCTGCCCGGTACCGCGCTGCGCCGCTCCGAAACGCATATAGTGCGGCAGATTTTTAATGGCCTGACACGCATAAATGAGGAAAATGGGGAACTAGAACCGGATTTATCCCATCACTGGCAAGCTATCAGCCCGTTGCATTGGCGTTTTTATTTGCGCCCTGCCATCCATTTTCACCATGGCCGTGAACTGGAAATGGATGATGTCATCAGCAGCCTGACCCGGCTGATTCCACAGCCCTTGTTCTCTCATATCACCGCCGTGCGCTCACCAACGCCCTATGTGATTGATATCCATCTAAGTTGCCCGGATCACTGGTTGCCATGGTTGTTGGGTAGTGTTCACGCCATGATTTTGCCGCAAGAGTGGGAGAATCAACCCGACTTCCGCCGCCATCCTATTGGTACCGGCCCCTACTCGGTGATTAGAAATCACCATAATCAGTTGAAGATACAGGCTTTTGATAACTATTTTGGTTTCCGCGCACTGATTGATGAGGTCAATATCTGGGTGCTACCTGAGTTGTCTGAGGAGCTGGTTTATTCCGGTGTGCAATTGCAGGCTGACGATACCAGTAAAAACGAGCTGGAAAGTCGGCTGGAGGAAGGCTGCTATTTTTTACTGTTTGATCAGCGATCGCCTCAGACCAGTAACCCAGAGATCCGCCGCTGGTTGTGTGAGTTGATAACACCGGTCGCCCTGCTCAGCCATGCAGATCCTTTCTATCAACGCTACTGGTCACCGGCCTACGGCATGCTGCCCCGCTGGCATCACAACCGACTAACCACCCTTGAGCCAAAGCCCGTAGGGCTGACCGAATTGACGCTGACATTTTACAGCGAGCATTCCGAGTTTGACGCCATCAGCCAAACATTAACCACATTGTTGGCGGCACACGGCGTCACACTGGTGATACAAGTGTTGGATTATGTCAGTTGGTATCAGGGCGATGCACAGAGTGATATCTGGCTTGGCAGCGCGAATTTCTATCTGCCACTGGAGTTCTCCCTGTTTGCCACCCTGTACGAACTGCCGCTACTACAACATTGTTTGGATGAAAAACTGCATCAGGATGTTGAATTATGGCGAAATAATACCCTGCCGATGGCGGATTGGAGCCAACGGTTGGTTAGCCAGAATCAATTCCACCCACTGTTCCATCATTGGTTAGAATTATATGGGCAGCACAGTATGCGCGGGGTGCGCATGAACACGCTCGGCTGGTTTGATTTCAAATCGGCCTGGTTTACACCACCAGAGGGCTAACCTGCTTTCATCCGCCCAGATTAGTCTCTACAATGGCGTTGTCTCAACGGGGTGCGGAAAAACTGTTGTGGTCGTGTCCAGAATTCATGCTGGTTCGTTCCATTAACAATGAAACAAAAACGTCGCGAGGTAGGTTCAGTCGGAGGCGGACAGCACGCAGAAACCGGAGCGTACAAGTAGTACGTGAGGATTTCGAGTACTGCCCAACACCGGATCAACCTAACCGCAGCAAGTTTTTCGCTGAGAGCAAACCCGTCGAACCTGATCCGGCTAACACCGGCGGAGGGATTTGAGAAAAATAACGCTGCATTATCATGATATCGCTGTTATTTACCGCCTCAGATACCTTTGCCACCTTTATTGTTAAGGAGTGCAAAGTGTTTAAACGCATTATTCCCTGCTTGTTTTTGCTATCTGCCGCTGCGGTGGCCGCCGATAAACCGACACTGACGGTTTACACCTATGACTCCTTTGCCGCCGACTGGGGTCCAGGGCCTGCGATTAAAAAAGCCTTTGAAGCCGAGTGTGATTGCCAGCTTAAATTTGTGGCGCTGGAAGACGGTGTTTCATTACTGAATCGCCTGCGGATGGAAGGTAAAAACAGTCAGGCTGACGTGATTTTAGGATTGGATAATAATCTGGTGCAGGCGGCAGAACAAACTGGATTATTCGCACCAAGTCAGGTGGATACCGCGAACCTTACTCTCCCGGAGAAGTGGCAGAATAAGACTTTCGTCCCGTACGATTATGGCTATTTCGCCTTTGTGTATAACAAAGACAAACTGAAAAATCCGCCGAAGAGGTTGCAAGAATTAGTTGATAGCAAAGAGCCGTGGAAAGTGATTTATCAAGACCCGCGCACCAGTACCCCGGGCCTTGGTCTGATGCTGTGGATGCAGAAAGTGTATGGTGATAAAGCGCCACAGGCATGGCAGCAACTGGCGAAAAAAACCGTCACCGTTACCAAGGGTTGGAGCGAAGCTTATGGCTTGTTCCTGAAAGGTGAAGGGGATTTGGTGCTGAGCTATACCACTTCTCCGGCTTATCATCTGATTGAAGAGAAGAAAAGCAACTATGCAGCGGCTAATTTCAGCGAAGGCCACTATCTGCAAGTCGAAGTCGCAGGCTTAGTTGCCTCGAGCAAACAGCCGCAACTGGCACAGCGCTTTATGCAATTTATTGTGACGCCAGCATTCCAGGACCATATTCCCACCGGTAATTGGATGTATCCGGTGATTAAAATGGATTTGCCGGCTGGGTTTGAAACCCTTACCGTGCCACAAAAAGCGTTGCAATTTGATGCTAAAGATGTGGCAGATAATCGCGGCAAATGGATTCAGGCATGGCAATCCGCCGTCAGCCACTGATCCCTCCATGGTTGTGGCCAGGGCTACTGGCGGCCTTACTGATAGTCGGTGTCGCCTTACTGGCGTTCACCGCTATCTGGCGTCACGCGCCTGCGGCAGACTGGCACAGTATCTGGCATGACCGCTATCTGTGGCATGTGATCCGCTTTACCTTTTGGCAGGCATTCTTATCCGCCCTGCTGTCAGTCATCCCTGCCATTTTCTTAGCACGAGCCCTGTATCGCCGCCGCTTTCCCGGCCGACAACTGATGTTGCGTTTATGCGCCATGACACTGGTGCTACCGGTGTTAGTGGCGCTGTTTGGTATTCTGACGGTTTATGGCCGTCAGGGTTGGCTGGCAGCCCTGTTTAGCTGGCTGGGGGTTGATTACCGCTTCTCACCTTATGGTTTACAGGGCATTTTGCTGGCACATATCTTCTTCAATATGCCACTGGCGACTCGCTTGCTATTGCAGTCACTGGACAGCATCGCGGTTGAACAACGCCAGTTAGCCGCACAACTGGGGATGAATGGCTGGCAGCACTTGCGCTGGGTTGAATGGCCCTATCTGCGCCGCCAAATCCTGCCAACCGCGGCGTTGATTTTTATGCTCTGTTTTGCCAGTTTTGCCACCGTGCTGTCACTGGGTGGCGGGCCGCAAGCCACCACTATCGAGCTGGCCATCTATCAGGCACTCAGTTATGACTACGATCTGGGGCGTGCGGCCTTATTGGCGCTAATCCAACTGGGTTGCTGTCTGGGTTTAGTGGTGCTAAGCCTGCGGTTAAACACAGTATTGGCAGTAGGTAATACTCACGGTCAAATTTGGCGTAGTCAGCAGGATAGCTATTGGTCTCGCATCAGCGACACCCTGTTAATTGGTACTGCTTTGCTATTGATGGTGCCGCCATTGCTAGCGGTAGTGATTGATGGCAGTAATCAAACTATGGTGACGGTGCTACAACAAACTGCGCTATGGCAAGCCTTCTTTACCTCATTGACTATCGCTATCGGGGCGGGGTTGCTGTGCGTGACACTCACGATGATGTTGTTGTGGAGCAGCCGTGAACTGAAACTGCGCCAACGGATGGCCTGTGGGCAGGCACTGGAAGTCAGTGGTATGGTGATTCTGGCGATGCCGGGCATTGTCCTGGCGACCGGCTTCTTTTTATTGCTCAACGATACCTTTGGCTTGCCACAATCCCCTTACGGGCTGGTTATCCTCACCAACGCACTGATGGCTGTGCCCTACGCACTAAAAGTGTTGGATAACCCAATGCGGGATCTGGCTGAACGCTACACGCCGCTGTGTTTATCACTGGATATTCGTGGCTGGCACCGTGTGCGCCTGATTGAATTAAGGGCACTAAAACGCCCGCTGGCTCAAGCACTTGCCTTTGCCTGTGTGCTATCGATTGGTGATTTTGGTGTGGTGGCACTGTTTGGCAATGAGCACTTCCGCACGCTGCCGTTTTACCTTTACCAGCAGATAGGTTCTTATCGCAGCAACGACGGTGCAGTTACCGCCCTACTGCTGTTGTTACTCTGTTTCTTGCTGTTTACTCTTATTGAACGACTGCCGAGCCGCCATGTTAAAGCTTGAGAAAATCACCTATTTGTATGACCACTTACCGATGCGTTTCGATTTGCATATTCAGCCCGGTGAGCGGGTGGCGATTCTTGGCCCAAGTGGTGCTGGCAAAAGTACCCTGTTAAGCCTGATTGCTGGTTTTCTCGCCCCCGCCAGTGGACGTATACTACTGAATAATCAGGATAATACGGCAACAGCCCCCGCCGAGCGGCCAGTATCGATGCTGTTTCAGGAGAACAATCTGTTCTCACACTTGACCGTCGCACAGAATATCGGGTTGGGTTTACATCCGGGGTTGAAACTCAGCCATGAGCAAAAGTTACTGTTACGCCAGATTGCCCAGCAGGTTGGACTGGAAGATTGCCTTGAGAGGTTACCCGCACAACTTTCCGGCGGCCAACGTCAGCGGGCAGCATTGGCACGCTGTTTAGTGCGTAGTCAGCCAATCCTGCTACTGGATGAGCCATTTTCCGCGCTCGACCCTGCGTTGCGCAATGAGATGCTGCAATTGGTCGATCACGTCTGTACCCATCGGCAACTGACATTACTGATGGTGTCACACAATTTGGATGATGCCGCCCGCATCGCCGATCGGACATTGCTCATTGTCGATGGCCGTATTTACTACGACGGCCCAACCCAGGCGCTGGTTAACGGCAGTGCCCCCGAAGCCAGTGTGCTGGGCATTACTACCCGACCATAATAACTTGTATACCCAAGGGGATTACCCAGCGAGAACCTTCCACAACAGATGACGATAAATCGGCATAATGGGCTGCATATGCAGCCAGGCAAAGCTGGCAATCGCTGCCACCATAGCCAGCACCGTCACCCAGCGCAGGCGAGCCAGTGGTAACCATTGGCTCAGGCGGTCGGGGCTACGTTTGCCAAACCGCCACCAGCGCCATGATAGCCACAGTGCCAACCAAATCAGCATCACCACCACAAATAGCAACCACTTAAACATATAGCTATTGGCGCTCGGTGGGATATCAATAGCAACACCTGCCAGTATGCCTGGGAAAAAGTAGAGCGGTGGCCAGGTCAGGCAGCCAATCACGTTGGGCAAGGCAAATTTTGCCGGTGGCAGGTTGAGCATGCCAGCAACCATCGGGACAATAGGCCGTGCCGGGCCGATAAAGCGCCCCAGTAGGACTGTTGCCATACTGTGGTTATGCAGCGCATGCTCAGTTTTATCCAGCATCGACTTATGCTTTTTCAGGAAGGACCAGCGGTGCAACGGTTCTTTAAAGCGCCGACCGATAAAATACGAGATCCAATCCCCCAGTAGGCAGCCGACAGTTGCAGCAGCCCAGGCCGAGTAAAAACCGACTTCACCACTGCCAATCAACGCCCCCACACTGGTCATCATTACCGTGCCGGGAAGCAACATCCCCACCAGTGCTAATGATTCGAGAAAAGTAACGAACATGACGATAAATAGCGTGAAAGCCAGAGATTGCGTCAATAAATGTAATAAATAGGCTTCCATAGAGTTGTCCGTTGGTTAACACCCAAGGTTCAGGGCGGAGGATTGTCCGGTGTGTCGTGAAATGAGTCAATCAACAAATTTCCCCTTCGTCCTTGAAGCCGCAGGGTTGTTAGCTGCGCTTACTCACCCAAATCACTTACTGGCCGTTGACCTTAAAATGAATAGACTCATCGGGATTAGACCACTTGCTGCCTACCTGCAACTCCAATGACTTTGGGTATACATGGAGCGAATGGAAATCATCATTAAAATAGACAAATACTGTATAAATAACCATACTAAGATAGCATAAACTCTCAGGCGTAATTGTTGCCGTCAGTTTGGATGGGGACAGCGCGGAGAAACCGGAGCGTACACGTAGTACGTGAGGATATCGAGCACTGCCCAAGTTCAAAATGACAAATAAAATAGCCTGTACATTACCTATAAAGGTTAGCATTGTGGCGCAACATCGTCAGGGCTTCCTGCTCACTCGCCATTGGCGCGACACGCAGGCAGGCACCGAAGTTGAATTCTGGTTAGCTACCGATGAAGGGCCGCAGCAAGTCAGGCTGCCGCCGCAACCCTCGGTGGCATTTATCCCGGCCGAACAACGGCAACGGGCTGAAACCGTGCTGCGTGATGAACGCCGCTGGCAGTTGCGCCCACTTGAACTGACCGATTTCCATCAGCGCCCGGTGCTGGGCCTGTATTGCAGCCAACATCGTCAATTAATTCGTTTGGAGAAACTGCTGCGCGAAAGTGGTGTAAATGTCTATGAAGGTGATATTCGCCCACCAGAACGGTTTCTGATGGAACGATTTATTACCGCGCCGGTGTGGTTCAGCGGTGATGACAATAACCATGGCCCGCTGCTTAATACCCAAATGAAACCGGCCGAGGATTATCGTCCGACACTGAAACTGCTGTCGCTGGATATCGAAACCAGTGAACATGGCGAGCTGTACTGTATTGGGCTGGAAGGATGCGGCCAGCGTCAGGTTTACATGTTGGGGCCACCTAACGGTGATACGGTTGAAAGTGCGGCGCTGGATTTCAATCTGGAATACGTCGCCAGCCGCCCACAGTTGTTGGAAAAACTAAACCAGTGGCTGGCAGTGCATGATCCCGATGCCATTATCGGCTGGAATCTGGTGCAGTTCGACTTACGTGTTCTGCAAAAACACGCTGACCGCTATCAGATCCCACTGCGCTTTGGCCGTGGTGGCAACCTGCTGGAATGGCGTGAACACGGCTTTAAACAAGGGCACTTTTTTGCCTCGGCAGCCGGTCGATTGATTATCGACGGGATTGAGGCGCTAAAATCCGCCACCTGGAATTTCCCGTCATTTAGTCTGGAATCTGTTTCGCAAACCCTGCTGGGCGAAGGCAAAGCCAGCGACAGCCCTTATCAACGAATGGATGAAATCAATCAACGTTTCGCCCATGACAAACCGGCACTGGCGCGCTATAACCTGAAAGATTGCGAGCTGGTGACACGGATTTTTGCCAAGACCGAGCTGCTCAGCTTCCTGTTGGAACGTGCCACGGTGACGGGGTTAGCCGCGGATCGTAGCGGTGGCTCCGTGGCAGCGTTCACCCATCTTTACCTGCCACGGATGCACCGCATCGGCTATGTCGCCCCCAATTTAGGAGAGTTGCCAGAAGAGCACAGCCCCGGTGGTTTTGTGATGGACTCCCAACCCGGCTTGTATGACTCGGTATTGGTGCTTGACTATAAAAGCCTGTATCCGTCGATTATTCGCACCTTTTTAATCGATCCGGTCGGGTTAGTGGCAGGTATGGCTCAGCCTGATGAACAGCACTCAGTGCCGGGATTTCGCGGTGCCTGGTTCTCGCGCGAGAAACACTGTTTGCCCGCCATCGTTAACCAAATCTGGCAGGGCCGGGAAGAGGCTAAACGTCAGAAAAACAAACCGTTATCACAAGCACTGAAGATCATTATGAACGCCTTTTATGGCGTATTGGGTTCCAGCGGCTGCCGCTTTTTCGATCCCAGACTGGCATCGTCTATCACCTTGCGCGGCCATGACATCATGCGCCAGACCCGCGAGCTCATTGAAGCACAGGGCTATCAGGTGATTTATGGTGATACCGATTCAACCTTCGTCTGGCTGAAAAATGCTCACAGTGAAGAGCAGGCATCACAGATAGGTAAAGAGTTGGTACGCCAGGTCAATCTATGGTGGAAAGATCATATACAACAAACCTTTAATCTACCCTGCGCCCTGGAACTGGAATTTGAAACTCACTATCGACGTTTTCTGATGCCTACCATCCGGGGTGCCGAGCAAGGCAGTAAAAAACGCTATGCCGGGCTGATTTCTACGCCCGAGGGTGATCAGATGGTGTACAAAGGGTTGGAAACCGTGCGCACTGACTGGACACCACTGGCACAGCAATTTCAGCGAGAATTGTATCTGCGCATTTTTCAGCGGCAACCCTATCAGGATTATCTGCGGGATTACGTAGCGCGAACCCTGAATGGCGAATTAGATGAACAGCTAGTTTACCGCAAACGTCTACGCCGACGGCTGGATGACTATCAGCGTAATGTGCCACCTCACGCCAGAGCGGCACGCTTGGCGGATGAGTTTAACCGCAAGCTCGGTCGCCCGCTGCAATATCAAAATGGGGGCTGGATAAGCTATGTCATGACCACCGCTGGCCCCGAACCCCTTGAGATTCGGCAATCCCCTATCGACTACGATCACTACCTGACACGACAGTTGCAACCGGTAGCAGACGCTATACTTCCTTTTATGCACGATGACTTCACCACCTTAATAACAGGCCAGATGGGGCTATTCTGATACTTATACCCTAGATAATTCGAGTGCAGGAAGACGGCAAATGAGCGACAAATTGGTGGTAAACCATTTTAACAGCGCTTGCTCTGGCCCGTAGGGTGAGCCTCTGATGAGGCTCATAATCCCAAGAGCTTATTAATTTTAAGATCAAGAGCAGTAAGTGACTGGGGTAAACTGCGGCCGCCAACGCACATGCAGCTTGAAGTATGACGGGTATTTTACAGGTGACGAAACGCTCCGCTTCCATTACCATAGCGCCCTTGCCAAAATTCGCATTAATCACATTACATAACCGCTAGCCGTAATACTCCTTCTTATTGGGTGCTGCCTGTAGATGCCACATTTTCAGACAGACTCTCAGGCCGCATCGCCTGCGCGGAGGGTAGACTATTGCCAGTGGTTTTATGATATTTGGCTGCCACTAATTATTTATAACCAGATAATTTAAAAAGCATTTCCTTAACTGTCCAACAAAAAATCGAGCCGATAATTTATGCCTTTTACACTTGGTCAACGCTGGATCAGCGACACAGAAAGCGAACTTGGATTGGGTACTGTCGTTGCCATCGACGTACGCATGATTACCTTACTGTTTCCCGCAACCGGTGAAAACCGCCTTTACGCTAGAAATGATTCGCCAATCACCCGCGTCATGTTCAATCCGGGCGATACCATCACCAACCACGAAGGCTGGCAGCTAAAAGTGGAAGAAGTGACTCATGAAAATGGGCTGATTACTTATATTGGGACCCGTTTGGATACTGAGGAAACCGGCGTCTCAATGCGTGAAGTGTTGCTCGATAGCAAACTGACGTTTAGCAAACCGCAGGATCGGCTATTTGCCGGTCAGATCGATCGTATGGATCGCTTTGCCCTGCGTTTTCGTGCTCGTAAATATCAAAGTGAGCAGTTCCGTCTGCCATGGAGTGGGTTACGCGGTATCCGTGCCAGCCTGATCCCACACCAATTACATATCGCCTATGAAGTGGGTCAGCGCCATGCACCAAGGGTATTATTGGCCGATGAAGTAGGTTTAGGTAAAACCATCGAAGCCGGGATGATCATTCACCAACAGCTGTTATCAGGCCGTGCTGAACGTATCCTGATTGTAGTGCCAGAAAGCCTACAACATCAGTGGTTGGTGGAAATGTTGCGCCGCTTCAATTTGCGCTTCTCACTGTTTGATGACAGCCGCTACTCCGAAGCCCTGCTCGACAGCACCAATCCGTTTGAAACCGAGCAGATGGTTATCTGTTCACTGGATTTTGTGCGCCGCAATAAGCAACGGCTGGAACAACTGGCAGATGCGTCTTGGGATCTGTTGGTGGTGGATGAGGCGCACCATCTGGCCTGGAGCGAAGAAGCCCCAAGTCGTGAATATCAAGTCATTGAACAATTGGCTGAGAATATCCCAGGTGTGCTGCTGTTGACCGCAACACCAGAGCAATTGGGCCAGCAGAGCCATTTTGCTCGTCTGCGTTTGCTGGATCCCGATCGCTTCCACGATTACGAAGAGTTCGTCAATGAACAGCAGAAGTATCGTCCGATTGCAGATGCTGTGACGCTGCTGCTGGGTGGTGAGCGCTTAACTGACGATAAACTGAATCTGTTGGGCGAACTCATTGATGAGCAGGATATTGAGCCCTTGCTGAAAGCGGCCAACAGCCAAAGTGCAGATAGCGAAGCCGCTCGCCAAGAGTTGGTAACAATGCTGATGGACAGACATGGTACCAGCCGGATCTTGTTCCGTAATACCCGTAATGGGGTGAAAGGCTTCCCGCACCGCGTCCTGCATCAAATCAAACTGCCATTGCCAACCCAATATCAGACGGCGATTAAAGTATCAGGCATCATGGGTGCCAAAAAAACGTTGGAAGCGCGCGCCAAAGATATGCTTTACCCGGAACAAATCTATCAGGAGTTTGAAGGGGAAAATGCCACCTGGTGGAACTTTGACCCACGGGTAGAGTGGTTACTTAACTATCTGATTGCTAACCGTAATGAGAAAGTGTTGGTTATCTGTGCCCAGGCAGCCACTGCCTTACAACTTGAACAGGTGCTACGTGAGCGTGAAGCTATTCGTGCTGCCGTGTTCCATGAAGGTTTATCACTGATAGAGCGTGACCGCGCTGCGGCCTATTTTGCCTCTGAAGAAGATGGGGCTCAGGTATTACTGTGTTCTGAGATAGGTTCAGAAGGCCGTAATTTCCAGTTTGCCTGCCAGTTGGTGATGTTCGACCTGCCGTTTAACCCGGACTTGCTGGAACAACGTATTGGCCGTCTGGACCGTATCGGTCAAAACCGCGAAATCCAGATTATGGTGCCTTATCTGGAACATACTGCGCAGGCGATATTGGTGCGTTGGTATCATGAAGGTTTGGATGCTTTCGAGCACACCTGCCCGACCGGGCGCACCATTTATGACAGTGGCTATCAAGAACTGATCGGCTATCTGGCAACGCCAAGTGAACAAGAAGGGTTGGATGAATTTATTCACGCCTGCCGTCAACAGCACGAAGAGCTGAAACTGCAACTGGAGCAAGGTCGTGATCGGCTACTGGAGATGCATTCCAACGGTGGCGAGCATGGTCAACAACTGGCGCAGATCATTGCAGATCAAGATAATGACGTTAATTTGGTTAGTTTCGCACTTAACCTGTTCGATATTGTCGGGATTAACCAAGAAGATCGCAGTGACAACCTGATCGTACTGACCCCCTCTGATCATATGCTGGTACCGGACTTCCCTGGGCTGCCGCAAGACGGCTGTACCGTGACATTCGATCGTGAACAGGCGTTATCGCGGGAAGATGCCCAGTTTGTGAGTTGGGAGCACCCGATCATCCGTAATGGTTTGGATTTGATCTTGTCCGGCGATACCGGAAGCTGTGCAGTTTCTTTATTGAAAAACAAAGCATTACCGGTAGGAACACTGTTGGCTGAATTGGTTTATGTGGTAGAAGCTCAAGCGCCGAAACACTTGCAATTAACCCGTTTCTTGCCACCCACCCCAGTGCGGATGCTGATGGACCGAAACGGCACCAATCTGGCGGCACAAGTTGAATTTGAAACCTTTAACCGTCAGTTGAATGCGGTAAACCGTCACACCTCCAGTAAGCTGGTCAACGCTGTGCAACAAGAAGTCCACGCCATGTTGCAACAAGCAGAAGCACTGGTTGAAGAGCAGGCACAACTGTTGATTGAATCGGCCAAGCACGAAGCAGATGATAAGCTGAGTACCGAACTGGCGCGTTTGGAAGCCCTGAAAGCGGTTAACCCGAATATTCGTGATGACGAAATAGAAGCACTAGAGCATAACCGTAAAATGGTACTGGAAAACCTCAATCAAGCGGGCTGGCGTTTAGATGCTATTCGCCTGGTGGTGGTCACACATCAGTAACCCTGAGTAATCATCTGTTTCTGCAATATACCCCATAGATTTCAAGATGCAGGCAGGCGACCAAGCAGCGACAAATCGGTTGGGAACCGATTTGAATAGCATTTATGCTAGCCTCAAGGATGAGGCGCATTAATCCTGATGAGCTTATACAGTCAAATGATTCGGGTTAACGAGAGCAGCCAACACACCTGTGACTTGAACGATGCAGGGTATAAATGGAGCACTAATGGAACCCTATAATCCCCCACGCGACCCTTGGCTGCACATCCTGTATCAGGATGAGCACATCATGGTGGTCAACAAACCTAGTGGGTTACTTTCTGTGCCCGGTCGCGCACCGGAGAATAAAGACAGTGTGATGACTCGTATTCAGGCTGAATTTCCGGCGGCAGAGTCCGTTCATCGGCTAGATATGGCCACCAGTGGCGTAATTATCGTGGCACTGACCAAAGCGGCTGAGCGCGAGCTTAAGCGCCAATTTCGCGAACGTGAACCGAAAAAGTCTTATATTGCCCGCGTCTGGGGGCATCTGGCCGAAGATGAAGGGCTGATAGATCTGCCGTTAATCTGTGACTGGCCAAACCGGCCAAAGCAGAAAGTCTGTTATGAAACCGGTAAATCTGCACAAACTGAGTATCTGGTGCTGTCACGCGATACTGATGGCAGCACACGAGTGAAGTTATCGCCCATCACAGGGCGCTCACACCAATTACGGGTCCATATGCTGGCGATGGGTCACCCAATCCTTGGTGATGGCTTCTACGCCCATCCAGAGGCCAAAGCGATGGCATCCCGCTTGCAGTTACATGCGCAGGAGCTGTGTATTACTCACCCTGAGTTTGGAACGGCGATGCATTTTAAATGTGAGGCGGAATTTTAATTTTTGTCGTAAGAATATTGGCCCGAAATTACCTCAGAACGGCGCATTAACGCCGATCTGAGGTGGGCACTGTTGAAACAAAACCTATTTAAATCCCTTCTCGCGCTTAATCAAATCATACGCAGCTTGAATCTCTTGGGCTTTTTGCTTCGCCATCTCCATCATTTCAGGTGGCAGACCTTTTGCCACCAACTTATCTGGATGATGCTCCCCCATTAACTTACGGTAAGCACGCTTGATGGTCACACTGTCGTCAGTATTGCTAATACCCAGCACTTTGCAGGCATCCTCTAAGGTCGGGCCATTCGAGGCTTGCTGATAGCCCCCCTGAGAATATCCACCCTGCTGGCCCTGCCAACCGCCGTGACCACCAAATTGACGGCCGCCTTCAATCATGCTCAAGAACTGATCAAACTGGCCGCGCGAAATCCCTAACTCTTCAGCAATGACATACAACACTTGCCGCTCGTTAGGATGCAAAGATCCATCAGCAAATGCGGCCTGTAATTGAATTTCCAGAAACATCCGAATTAAATCGAAACGCCCAAAACAGACACCACGTAATTCCTGCAATCTTTCACGCAACGGGAAATCGCTTTCTTTCCCTTCGCGAAACGCTTGCTGTGCGGCTGTTCGAGCTTCACCGTGCAATTGCATTCGATCCATCAACTGGCTGGCGAGTTGAATATCAACTTCCGTAACCCGCCCTTTAGCCTTGGTTAAATGCCCCATGACCTGAAAAGTGGCGCGGAAAAAAATTAATTGTCGTGTTTGTTGATCGGCAAAATAGCCGCGGCGCTTCGTGCTTCGCACCCTGTCTACCATATGGCCGACAAGCAACCCCAGTACCACACCCCAGAAACCAGCACCAGACATTAAGCCCAATACCAGACCGAGCAGTTTTCCCCAATACCGCATATACTCCTCAATTCATCATGCCGTCAGTCAAAATTTGCATTATCATACTCGGCATTCAGCTCAGCGCCTAACAACGAGACGTGCAAACGGCCGGATTTAACGCTAGCGCAACTGTGATGAGTAATATAGTCTCAGACCGTTTGCCGGCATGATGCCCCCCGATGACGGAACACCAAAACCGCGTATGAAAAAAAGATTCCCAACACTGCTGGCCACATTGATATGGACGGCACTATATAGCCAGCAATCGCTGGCCGGCCTCGCTGAGCAATGTATGCTTGGTGTACCCACCTATGACCAGCCATTGGTCAGCGGTGATCCGAATCAGCTACCGGTCCGTATTAATGCGGATAAAACCGAAGCCAATTATCCCGATAATGCCTTGTTCACCGGCAATGTCATTGTCCAGCAGGGCAATAGCACCCTGACCGCGAATCAGGTTGAACTGACGCAGGTACAAAAACCTGGTGAAGCTATCCCGGTTCGTACTGTCACGGCCACTGGCGACGTTAATTATGACGATCCGCAAATCAAGCTGAAAGGCCCGAAAGGCTGGTCAAACTTGAATACCAAAGACACTGATATGGATAAAGGCAAATATCAGATGGTTGGCCGTCAAGGGCGTGGTGATGCGGATTTAATGAAGTTACGAGGTCAGAACCGTTACACCATATTAGAAAATGGGACGTTTACCTCCTGTCTACCAGGTGATAATAGCTGGAGTGTCGTGGGTTCTGAGGTTATTCATGACCGCGAAGAAGAAGTAGCAGAAATCTGGAATGCCCGCTTTAAGATTGGCAAAGTACCGGTGTTCTACAGTCCTTATATGCAATTACCGATTGGTGATAAACGCCGCTCAGGCTTCCTGATCCCTAATGCTAAATATACCAGTAATAACGGCATCGAATTTATGCTGCCATACTACTGGAATATTGCGCCCAACTTCGATGCTACAATTACGCCTTACTACATGGAACGGCGTGGGTTACAGTGGCAGAACGAGTTCCGCTACTTGCTGGCTCCGGGCAGCGGCACCATGGCATTAGACTGGCTACCGAGTGATCGCTTATACCACGGCACCGATGGTACCGATAAAGAGGCCACCCGCTGGTTGTACTACTGGGGCCATTCCGGTGTGATGGATAAAGTCTGGCGTTTCAACGTCAACTATACCCGTGTTAGTGACCCAGATTACTTTACTGATTTAACGTCGCAATACGGATCGACCACTGACGGCTATGCAACCCAAATATTCAGCGTTGGCTATGCTGATCAAAACTGGGATGCCACCTTGTCCTCTAAACAGTTCCAAGTCTTTACTAACGCCGGTAATAATAATGCTTACCGTGCCCAACCTCAGTTGGATATGAACTACTATAAAAATGATATTGGCCTGTTTGATCTGCATGTTTACGGTCAAGCCGCCAAATTCACCAGCGTCAATCCAGAAAACCCAGAAGCCAGCCGCTTCCATATTGAACCGGCGATTAACCTACCACTGTCCAACGGTTGGGGTAGCCTGAATACCGAAGCCAAATTACTGGCAACCCATTATCAGCAGGATATCCCAAATGGTTTTGCCGGTAATTACAAAAACCAGAATGGGCAGGACGCGACGGTTCCTGATCTGAAAGACTCGATTAACCGGGTGATGCCGCAATTTAAAATTGATGGCAAAGTGGTATTTGATCGGCCAATGGATTGGAGTGAAGGCTTCACCCAGACACTCGAACCACGAATGCAGTATCTCTATGTTCCATACCGCAATCAGGATGATATCTATATTTACGACACCACGCTGATGCAGTCAGACTACTCGGGACTGTTCCGTGACCGTACCTATAGTGGCCTGGACCGTATAGCGTCTGCAAATCAGGTATCTACCGGTTTAACTTCACGCATATATGATGATGCGCTGGTTGAACGTTTTAATGCTTCTGTGGGTCAAATCTATTACTTCAGCCGTTCGCGTACCGGTAATAGCGAAACAATTGATAACAGTGATGATACTGGTAGCCTTGTTTGGGCTGGTGATACATTCTGGCGTATCAGTGATCAAGTGGGCCTAAAAGGTGGCGTGCAGTATGATACCCGCTTGGGGAGTTTGACCCTGGGTAACGCGGTAATGGAGTATAGAAAAGACTCAGAGCGTATGATGCAATTGAATTACCGCTATGCCAGCCCGGAATATATTCAGGCAGCAGTACCAAATGTAAAAAGTCCTGGTTATCAGCAAGGCATTTCTCAGATTGGTGCTACCGCCAGTTGGCCGATTGCGGATCGTTGGGCACTAGTCGGTGCTTATTACTACGATACCAAAGCCAATCAGCCCGCTAGCCAGTTAGTTGGCTTACAATACAACACGTGCTGCTGGGCAATAAACGTGGGCTATGAACGTAAAATTACTGGCTGGAATTCACAAACAGAAGCCAGTAAGTATGATAACAAGATTGGTTTTAACATCGAATTACGTGGTCTGAGCAGCGACCACAACCTGGGTACTGCACAAATGCTGCGCTCAGGCATTCTGCCTTATCAAAGTGCATTCTGATACTGTGTAACACACTGAATACAGTGAATTTTAACCCGCTAAAGCGGATTACATAAATGGAAAAGGTATGAAGAACTGGAGAACGCTTATTCTCGGATTGGTTGTCTGTGCCAATACCGCGTTCGCAGCACCACAAGAAGTTGATAAAGTTGCCGCAGTGGTTGATAACGGCGTCGTTTTGCAAAGTGACGTTGACGGTCTGTTACAATCCGTGAAACTGAATGCACAGCAGTCTGGGCAACAAGTTCCTGATGATGCGACGTTACGTCATCAGATTCTTGAGCGTCTGATCATGGATAATATCCAGTTACAGATGGCGAAGAAGATGGGTATTACTATCAGTGATGAAGCATTGGATAAAGCCATTGCTGATATCGCTGCGCAAAACCGCATGACTCCCGCTCAGATGCGTAGTCGTCTGGCTGCTGATGGCCTGAATTATGACACTTACCGCGAGCAGATCCGTAAAGAGATGCTGACTTCTGAAGTGCGTAACAACGAAGTACGCCGCCGAATAACTATCCTGCCACAGGAAGTTGAGTCATTGGCCAAACAAGTTGGGAACCAGACCAGCGGTGATGCTGAACTGAACCTCAGCCACATTCTTATCCCATTGCCAGAAAATCCCTCTCAGCAGCAAGTTGATCAGGCTGAAGAGCTGGCTAATAAATTAGTCTCCGACATTAAAGGCGGCGCTGATTTTGGTAAATTGGCTATCGCCAACTCGGCGGACTCTCAGGCGCTGAAAGGCGGCCAGATGGGTTGGGGCAAATTACAGGAACTGCCTTCTTTGTTTGCTGAAAGATTACAAACTGCGAACAAAGGTGATGTTGTCGGGCCAATCCGTTCTGGTGTCGGTTTCCACATCCTGAAAGTAAATGATATCCGTGGTGCGGATAAGACCGTTTCCGTGACTGAAGTTCACGCCCGCCACATCTTGCTGAAGCCTTCACCGGTAATGACCGACGATCAGGCTCGTGCCAAGTTAGCGGCAGCGGCGGCAGATATTAAGAGTGGTAAATCCAGCTTCGCCACTATTGCCAAAGAGATCTCTCAGGATCCTGGTTCTGCAATGCAAGGCGGTGACTTAGGTTGGGCATCACCAGATATTTATGACCCGGCGTTCCGTGATGCGCTGATGAAACTGCAAAAAGGTGAGATCAGTGCACCGGTTCACTCTTCTTTCGGCTGGCACTTAATTCAGGTTGTCGATACACGTCAGGTAGACAAGACTGATGCAGCACAGAAAGACAAGGCATACCGTATGCTCTTTAGCCGTAAATTTGCTGAAGAAGCTCAAACTTGGATGCAAGAGCAGCGTGCTGCTGCTTATGTAAAAATTCTTGATGGTAGTAATGCACAACCACAATAATCGTATTGTTATTACCCCCGGTGAGCCAGCCGGGGTCGGGCCAGATTTAGTCGTCGCTCTGGCTCAACAGGATTGGCCTGTTGAGTTAGTGGTGTGTGCCGATCCGGCCTTGCTACTTGCTCGGGCCCGTCAGCTTAATCTGCCTTTGCAGTTACGTGAATATCAAGCCAGCAAGCCTGCGTTAGCGCAACAAGCGGGGTCACTGACTATCTTACCGGTAAAAACGGCCACAGAGGTGATCCCCGGCAAACTCGACGTCCAAAACAGCCACTATGTTGTGGAAACATTGGCCAAGGCTTGTGATGGCGCGATAAGCGGGGAATTTTCTGCATTGGTCACCGGCCCGGTACAAAAAAGTATTATCAATGATGCTGGCATCCCTTTTATCGGACACACCGAGTTTTTTGCAGATCGCTGCCTCTGCCCACGGGTAGTGATGATGCTGGCAACTGAAGAGTTACGTGTGGCATTGGCGACAACCCACTTACCTCTGCTGGCCGTACCTGGCGCGATCACCCAAGCTAGCCTGCATGAAGTGATCACGATTCTTGATAGCGACCTGAAAACCAAATTTGGCATTAGCCAACCACAGATTTATGTGTGCGGACTGAATCCTCACGCAGGTGAAGGTGGCCATATGGGCCATGAAGAGATCGATACCATTATTCCTGCACTAGATGCACTGCGTCAGCAAGGTATAAATCTTATCGGCCCTCTACCAGCAGACACCCTATTTCAACCTAAATATCTACAACATGCAGATGCGGTTCTGGCGATGTATCATGATCAAGGATTGCCAGTGCTGAAGTATCAAGGGTTTGGCCGGGCAGTAAATATCACTCTCGGTTTGCCTTTTATCCGCACTTCTGTGGATCACGGTACCGCTTTAGAACTCGCCGCAACCGGTTCTGCCGATGTTGGCAGTTTCATTACGGCATTAAACTTAGCCATTAAAATGATAAATAACAGCAATGAATAATAGAGTCCACCAAGGGCATTTTGCCCGCAAACGCTTTGGACAAAACTTTTTAAACGATCAGTTTGTCATCGACAGTATTGTTTCTGCAATTCACCCCGTTCCTGGCGAAGCCGTAGTTGAAATAGGTCCCGGTTTAGGGGCATTGACTGAACCTGTTGCTGCGCGTATGGATCATATGACGGTGATCGAGCTTGATCGCGATCTGGCGGCTCGTTTAGCCAGCCATCCGCAACTGAAAGACAAGCTAACCATCTATCAACAAGATGCGATGAAAGTTAATTTTTCTGAGTTAGCAGAGCTTGCTGGGCAGCCATTACGTGTGTTTGGTAACTTGCCATACAACATTTCCACCCCGCTGATGTTCCATCTTTTCAGCTATACTGATGCTATTCGTGACATGCATTTCATGTTGCAAAAAGAAGTGGTTAATCGTCTGGTCGCAGGACCTAATAGTAAAGCGTATGGCCGACTGACGGTGATGGCGCAATACTATTGCAATGTTATCCCGGTGCTAGAAGTACCGCCAACGGCGTTTACCCCCGCGCCAAAAGTTGATTCGGCCGTGGTGCGCTTGATTCCGCATGTCAACATGCCGAATCCGGTTGGTGACGTTCGTATGCTTAGCCGCATTACCACGCAAGCATTTAATCAGCGCAGAAAAACCGTGCGTAACAGCTTAGGTGATCTATTCACCCCAGAGCAGTTAATCGAATTAGGTATTGACCCGATATTACGGGCAGAGAATATTTCGGTAGCGCAATACTGTAAGCTGGCTAACTGGCTTTCAGCTCAATCGACACCGCAAGAATAAGCAGGAGCACATTATGATTGAACAGCCCCGCGTTTGTGTACAGGTGCAAAGTATCTATGTGGAAACCCAGTCGATACCTGATGAAGAACGTTTCGTCTTCGCCTATACCGTGACGATACGCAATTTGGGTCGTTCAAATGTGCAACTGATTGGCCGTTATTGGTTAATCACTAATAGTAATGGCCGGCAGACTGAAGTTCAGGGTGAAGGGGTCATCGGCGAACAGCCATTGATCCAGCCAGGTAATGAGTTTCAATACACCAGCGGTGCTGTACTGGAAACCCCGCTGGGTACCATGGAAGGGCATTATGAGATGGTTGATCACCTTGGTCAGCCCTTCCGTACTGCAATTCCGGTGTTCCGCTTAGCGATCCCAGCACTGATCCATTAACTCTGATCTTTCAACTATGTCTACTTATCTTATTGGCGATGTTCATGGCTGCCTCGATGAGCTGCTTGCGCTATTAGCACAGGTAAGCTTTGATCCGCAGCAGGATACTTTGTGGTTAACCGGTGATTTAGTTGCCCGTGGCCCAGCATCACTGGATGTTTTACGTTATGTCCGCTCATTAGGGCCTGCTGTTCGTATGGTTCTGGGTAACCATGACCTGCATTTACTGGCCGTTTATGCCGGTATCAGCCGTAATAAACCCAAAGATCGTATTACTCCACTGCTTGAGGCGCCGGATGCTGATGAGTTGATTAATTGGCTGCGTCGCCAACCGGTCTTACAAGTTGATGATGAATTAAAATTGATCATGGCTCATGCCGGGATAACACCTCAATGGGATATTGAAACCGCCCAAATGTGTGCACGTGAAGTGGAGGCGGTATTAAGTAGTGATAGCTATCCACTCTTCCTCGATGCCATGTACGGCGATATGCCGAATAACTGGTCACCAGAGCTATCCGGGCTAGCACGCTTGCGTTTTAGTACTAATGCACTGACCCGCATGCGTTTTTGTTTCCCGAACGGGCAGTTGGATATGATCTGTAAAGATACGCCAGAAAATGCCCCCGCTCCACTCAAGCCTTGGTTCGAGTTGCCAAGATTGGTCTCCCCTGACTATTCAATTATTTTTGGTCACTGGGCGTCGCTGGAAGGAAAAGGTGTTCCTGAAGGTATTTATGGCTTGGATACCGGTTGTTGCTGGGGCGGCGATTTAACGCTGCTGCGCTGGGAAGATAAACGCTATTTCACACAGCATGCATTCAAAGTGGAAGCAGAAGTAAGTAACACTGATGAAATAGCAGCGGCAAAAGATCCCTTTAGTTATCTGTAACATACTGATAATTATATGTTAAACAATAAAGGCGCATAATATGCGCCTTTATTGTTGGTGCCGTTCTTGTTTGAGGCAGGCAGGTCTTATTTGGGATGGTAGCAATAATCAGCGGCGCTCAAGGATCTCAAAACAATAGCTGTGCGAGTTCGCTTCATCTGCGTCATGAAACTCACTGAATGTGCTTTCCCACTCATCCGGCTCATAGTCAGGGAAATGAGTGTCCCCCCCTACTTCCGCATCGATATGGGTAAGATACATACGATTCGCGCGAGCTAAGAATTGCTTATAGACCCGCCCCCCCCCCATCACCATAACTTCTTCTACGTCGCCAGCGAAAGAGAGAGCTTCTTCAATTGACGTAGCCCAGGTCACGCGCTCATCAGTACCCGGCTGGCTACTGATAACAATATTCAACCGCCCCGGCAAAGGACGACCGATTGATTCGAAGGTCTTACGACCCATAATTACCGGTTTATTTAACGTGTTACGTTTGAACCACGCTAAATCAGCCGGTAAGTGCCATGGCATGGCGTTTTCCATACCAATAACGCGATCCGCCGCCAACGCAGCGATCAGGCTGATAATCATTTTTAAACCCTGTAGGCTACAAGAGCCAGTACCGAAAAATTGCTCACACTATACGTAAAGCCTAATCAAGCGTCGATAGCGATAAGCAGGCTAATCACACATATAAGATTGCTCTTAGCCTGATACATGAACAGAGCAGAAAAAAAGTCTTATACACCAGGACGTTTGCGATATAACCATAATCCTGGCAAAGATAAACCAATCGACAACGCTCCAACAATAAATGACGCTTTCAAGAAATTGGTCACCATCGTGGACATTAACGCTTCGCTATAACCCAAGTGAGAAATCTCAACGACCGATATCATTGCGGTATAGGCGGAAATACCCGGAAACATAGGAATAACAGCCGCGACAGTGAAAACTTTTGGATGTGCCAGCAACCAACGTGACCAGTTAATCCCGATGACGCCAATCATAATTGAAGCCAATAATGAAGCCAGCTCGATATTCATACCAAAATGGATCATTAACATACGCGAACCGTGCCCGACCGCTCCCAGCAATGCGCAGTAACGCAATGCCCGTACCGGCACATTAAATACCATAGCAAAACCCAGTGCCGGGATAGCCGCCAACACCATGTCTTGTAATAATGCCCAAAGTAAATTCATTACCACCCCCGCAATCCCCATAACGCCATCGCGAATATCACCCCAATGCAGGTTGATAACGTTAATAAACTTGCCATCGCCCAACGGGCCAAACCGGTATTAACGTGGCCCTTAAACATATCGGCTACCGCATTAATCAGCGGGAACCCAGGCACGAGTAGCAGTACGCTGGCCGCCATCGCCACGCTGGATGCTTCCTGGAAAAACGGTAAACGCATCAACAAACCGGATGCGGATGTGGCAACAAAAGCAGTGATACAGAAATTAATCAGCGGATTCATATGATTAATCGTCAGACTCTGGCGAACAAACATCGCCAACCCACTGGCTAAAAAGCTAATGGAAAACGCATCCCAACCACCACCGTTTAATTTACTGAAACAGCCACAAGAGAGCGCCACCATCACAACGACCAGCCAGCGCGGATAACGCAGAGGTTTGATATGCTCGAAGCGTTTTTCCACATCTTTTGCATCCAATAAGCGATGCTCCGCCATAATCACAATATGCTGTACTTCAGTGACTACCTGCATATTGATGCCACGATCGGTATTTTTACGGGTAGATGTCAGGCAGTTACCTTCGCTGATAGTGGTCAACACGATTGCGTTAGCCGAGATAGAACTCTCAACGCTGTCCATCCCCAGAGCCATACCAAGCCGTGCAGATAGCTGCTCAACTAGCATACTTTCAGCCCCATGCTGCAACAGCATTAGGGCGCATTTGATGCACAATCGCGTAATCTCTCGCTGCTGTTGATGCGAAACATCACTGTTTATTACATTTTCCAGGCTCATATTCGTGCATCGCTATCCGTCAAAAAGTAAAAGACATCTGTTGCAATCCCATCACTACTGATAACCAAACCACCACAGATAACAAATAAGAATAATGCAGAGGGAGCCAAGTGGCGTTATGATCGCCAGATAGCACCACTATCACTCGGTAATCCTTATGCTTGAAACCTCTATATTTGTTGCCACCCTTGCTACCTTGGGCATGCTCTCCCCCGGGCCAGATTTCTTTCTGGTAATCAAAAATGCTGCCCGCTATCGCCGCCCCGCAGCCATGATGACAGCCCTTGGCGTAATTTTGGGTGTTGCGACACATATGTCTTATTGCGTGGCTGGCCTGGCAGTTGTTATCACTACCACACCATGGCTATTCAACCTGCTGAAATATGCCGGAGCCGGTTATTTGATCTGGATTGGTATCCAGGCACTGCTATCACGAGGAGATAGTAAGCTTAGTATCGATAACACTGCACAATATCCCGTCACGCTGAAAGCCGCATTCTTGCAGGGATATCTTTGCAATTTATTGAATCCCAAAGCGACTCTTTTCTTTCTCGCCGTTTTCACACAAATATTACAGATAGACTCCGGCGTGGGTGAGAAACTGTGGTACGCCTCAATCATCTGGCTACTGGCCGTTATCTGGTGGCCTCTATTGGTAATTCTGATTCAAAGTGCGCCGGTACGTCGCGGTTTGGCGAAAGTGCAAAAAGTTGTCGATAAATTACTGGGCGGCCTGTTAATCGGCCTGGGTATCAAAGTTGCATTAAGCTAGCTGCGCCGATTGTTAACGCCTGGCTATAAGCTACTATCCACAACCCGCACGAACATTGATCTTCACCAATGTTGTTTATGAACAATACTATCGTTTATGAATAATACTTCTGCGCATAAAAAATACTGTTTATGCGGGTAAAAAGCGCGATTTTATAAATAGTAAGCATAAAAAAGGGCGATGTTTCCATCGCCCCCTTTCTTAGCGCCCAAATTAAGCTTTCATATTCTTAATCTTGGCATGCATTTCTTGTACTGAAATCACTTGCTCGGTAGGGTCCGCATTCAAAGCCATTGCGGTTGCGAAGCCACCATTCAAGGTGGTGTCGTAATGCACTTTATATTGCAAAGCACTACGGCGAATCAGTTTAGAATCTTCAATCGCCTGACGCCCTGCCGTTGTATTCACAATATAAGTATATTCGCCATTCTTGATACGGTCCTGAATGTGTGGACGACCTTCATGTACCTTGTTGACTAAGCGAGGATTTATCCCTGCCTCGCCTAGAACCACCGCAGTACCGTGGGTTGCATCCAATTCAAAGCCCTGTTTGAGCAACTTGGCAGCCAAGTCAACCACCCGGTGTTTATCTCCCTCACGAACCGATAACAGTGCGCGGCCACTCTTTTTCATGCCCGATTGACTGCCCAGCATCGCTTTAGAGAAAGCTTCAGCGAAGGTCCGGCCCACCCCCATCACTTCACCGGTAGAACGCATTTCTGGCCCTAAAATCGGATCCACACCTGGGAACTTGTTAAACGGCAATACCACTTCTTTTACCGAGTAATAAGGCGGAATAATTTCTTCCAGAATACCCTGCTCTGCCAATGACTGCCCCACCATCACGCGTGCGGCGATTTTTGCCAGTGGCATACCGGTGGCTTTAGACACAAATGGTACGGTACGGGCTGCTCGAGGGTTAACTTCAATCAGATAAACTTCGTTATTCTTTACGGCAAACTGCACATTCATTAAACCGCGCACGCAGAGTTCAAACGCCAGTTTTTCAACTTGTTGGCGCATCACATCCTGAATTTCTTTACTCAGGGTGTAAGCGGGCAATGAACAGGCTGAGTCACCGGAGTGCACCCCTGCTTGCTCAATGTGCTCCATAATGCCACCGATCAACACGCGCTCACCGTCGCAAATGGCATCAACATCCACTTCAACAGCGTCATCGAGGAAACGATCCAACAGCACTGGTGCATCGTTGGAGACACTCACTGCATTTTGGAAGTAGCGGCGCAAGTCAACTTCGTCATAAACGATTTCCATCGCGCGACCACCCAAGACATACGATGGGCGGACCACTAGTGGATAACCCAGACCCGTGGCTTTCTCTACGGCTTGTTCGATAGTAGCAACCGTCGCGTTCGCGGGTTGTTTCAAGCCCAGACGATTTACCGCCTGTTGGAAACGCTCACGATCTTCTGCACGGTCGATAGCATCCGGGCTGGTACCGATAACAGGAACACCGGCGGCTTCCAGTTCACGTGCTAATTTCAATGGAGTCTGACCACCGTACTGCACGATAACGCCTTGCGGCTTCTCAATACGCACAATTTCCAGCACATCTTCCAGGGTGACAGATTCGAAATAGAGGCGATCAGAGGTATCGTAGTCGGTCGAAACCGTTTCAGGGTTACAGTTCACCATGATGGTCTCGTAACCGTCTTCACGCAGCGCCAGTGACGCATGTACACAACAGTAGTCGAATTCAATACCCTGACCGATACGGTTCGGGCCGCCGCCCAGTACCATCACTTTCGGACGATCACTGGTTGGGTTGGATTCACACTCTTCCTCGTAGGTTGAGTACATGTAAGCGGTATCGGTAGAGAATTCAGCCGCACAGGTATCTACACGCTTGTAAACCGGATGCAAACCCTGCTTGTAACGCAGCTTACGCACTTCACTTTCCGCCGCGCCGACCAATTTTGCCAAACGGGCATCGGCAAAGCCTTTGCGCTTCAACTGGCGCATAAAATCAGCATTCAGGCCATTGATACCACACTCTGCCACGCTCTCTTCCAGACGAACCAATTCTTCAATCTGCACCAGGAACCAGCGGTCAACGTTAGTCAGATTGAAAACACCATCAACCGACATGCCTGCACGGAAAGCATCGGCGATATACCAGATACGATCAGAACCGGCTTCTTTCAACTCACGGCGAATTTTAGTCAGTGCTTCTGGGTCATCCAAACTCACTTTCGGGTCAAAACCGGTCGCGCCAACTTCCAGACCGCGCAAGGCTTTTTGCAGCGATTCCTGCAAGGTGCGGCCAATCGCCATCACTTCGCCGACCGATTTCATCTGTGTGGTCAGACGGTCATTCGCACCGGCAAATTTTTCGAAGTTAAAACGTGGAATTTTGGTCACAACATAGTCGATAGATGGCTCAAAGGAGGCCGGCGTGCGGCCACCAGTGATATCATTCATCAACTCATCCAGCGTGTAACCTACTGCCAACTTGGCGGCAATTTTAGCAATCGGGAAGCCGGTTGCTTTAGAGGCCAGAGCGGAAGAACGGGATACCCGTGGGTTCATTTCGATAACAATCAAACGGCCATTTTTCGGGTTAACCGAGAACTGCACGTTGGAGCCACCGGTTTCTACGCCGATTTCACGCAGCACTGCCATCGAGGCATTACGCATGATTTGGTATTCTTTATCAGTCAGAGTCTGAGCTGGAGCAACGGTTATCGAGTCACCAGTGTGGATACCCATCGCATCGAAGTTTTCGATGGAGCAGACGATGATGCAGTTGTCGTTTTTGTCGCGCACAACTTCCATCTCATACTCTTTCCAACCAATCAGTGACTCATCGATCAACAGCTCTTTGGTTGGCGATAAATCCAGCCCACGTTCACAAATCTCTTCAAACTCTTCACGGTTATACGCGATACCGCCGCCGGTGCCACCCATAGTAAAGGAAGGGCGGATAATACAAGGGAAGCCCACATCAGCCGCTACGGCCAGTGCTTCTTCCATATTGTGCGCGATACCTGAACGTGCAGTGTCCAAACCAATTTTCTTCATCGCGATATCAAAGCGACGGCGGTCTTCTGCTTTATCGATAGCATCGGCAGTGGCACCAATCATGGTGACACCGAACTCAGCCAGAACGCCCTTGCGTTCCAGCTCCAGCGCACAGTTCAGTGCGGTTTGGCCACCCATAGTGGGCAAAACGGCATCTGGACGCTCTTTTTCAATAATTTTGCGTACCACTTCCCAGTGGATTGGCTCGATATAAGTGGCATCGGCCATTTCCGGGTCAGTCATGATGGTTGCCGGGTTGGAGTTCACCAGAATGACACGGTAACCTTCTTCACGCAGTGCCTTACAAGCCTGGGCACCGGAGTAGTCAAACTCACAGGCCTGGCCGATAACGATTGGGCCAGCGCCCAGAATCAGGATGCTTTTTATATCTGTACGTTTTGGCATGGTTTGACGCTCCTGATTATTTATTGGTATGGCTACTGTTACGGCTTGCAGTTGTTGCGCGGTAAGCTTCAATCAGTTCGATAAAGTGATTGAACAATGGCGCTGCATCATGCGGGCCTGGGCTGGCCTCTGGGTGCCCCTGGAAGCTAAATGCGGCTTTATCAGTACGGTGAATCCCTTGCAGAGAACCATCGAATAAAGAAACATGCGTAGTTCGCAGGTTGGATGGCAATGTGGTTTCATCTACCGCAAAACCGTGGTTCTGTGCGGTGATCATCACGCAATCGGCATCTAAATCTTTCACCGGATGGTTGCCACCGTGGTGACCAAACTTCATTTTTACCGTTTTTGCACCACTGGCCAGCGCCAGTAATTGGTGGCCTAAACAGATGCCGAACACCGGAATGTCGGTTTCCAGAAAACGCTTAATGGCCGCGATAGCATAATCACATGGTTCTGGGTCACCTGGGCCGTTGGATAAGAAAATGCCATCTGGGTTCAGCTTCAGCACCTCTTCTGCCGGTGTCTGTGCCGGAACTACCGTCAGGCGACAACCTCTATCCACCAGCATGCGCAGAATATTGCGCTTCACGCCGTAGTCGTATGCCACCACATGGAATGGCAAATCTTCTGGTGGCGTTGCCGCAGGTAAGTCACCTTCCAGAGTCCAGCTACCTTGCAACCAGTCATAACGCTCTTTCGTGCTCACTTCTTTTGCCAGATCCATCCCCTTCAGGCCCGGGAATGCTTTCGCCTTTTCTAGTGCTAAAGTGGCATCAGACAAATCACCCACAATAATGCAGCCGTTTTGTGCCCCTTTCTCACGCAGCAAACGTGTCAGCTTACGCGTGTCGATATCAGCAATCGCAACAATGTTGTGGCGCTTGAGATACTCAGCTAAGCCTTCTTCATTACGGTAGTTGCTGGCAATCAAAGGCAGGTCGCGAATAACAAGACCTTGGGCGTGTACTGCGGAGGATTCTTCGTCGGAAGCATTAGTGCCGACATTGCCGATATGAGGATAAGTAAGAGTAACGATCTGGCGGGAGTAGGAAGGATCAGTGAGGATTTCTTGATAACCGGTCATCGACGTATTGAAGACCACTTCCCCCACTGCCGTACCCTCTGCCCCGATGGCCCGACCGTGAAATTGGGTTCCGTCTTCGAGAACCAATAGCGCTGACTTAATCAAAACATCCTCCAAGGAATAAACAGTCACATTATTTGCATATTAATTCATATCTAGCGATCTAAATCAATGCAAAAACCGCCCTCAAAGCTAATTTTTGGCAAATTGGGCGCATTTTAATGATGAGTGACGCTCTTGTCTAGCCAAAGTGCCATTTTTTCTCTGTTTTTTACCGTTCTCATTAAAATGAGTGGATTATAGCGGTAAAAACACATGCTAACTTAACATAGTAAACGGTTGCGAGGTGTAGTGACTGAGAAATATCGCTCTGGGGCAGTAAAAATCACTACCAATATCTAAAGAAGGGATTTAAAGACGAAAAAAACAGTAAAAACACAACAAAAAACAGATTACAC